>DAITOE010000096.1:0-6929 GCA_036834245.1 Clostridia bacterium
TCTTTTGCCCCTCCTGTCCCATTTGAGCGGGGAAACCATCATCCGGGAGAAAACCCTGGTCATCTTTGATGAGGTGCAGGCATGCGAGCGTGCGTTAACTTCATTAAAATACTTCTGCGAGGAAGCGCCGGACGTTCATGTGATCGCTGCCGGCAGCCTCTTGGGGGTGGCAGTCCAGCGGAAGGAGTATTCCTTCCCTGTTGGCAAGGTGGACCTGATGACGATGCACCCCATGAACCTGGAGGAATTTCTCTGGGCCATGGGCGAAGAGGACCTTGTCCGGCAAATCCGTATTTGCTATGAGAAAAACCAGCCCATGCCAGCGGTTCTTCATGAGGCTGCCATGGCTTTGTATCGCCAGTACCTGGTGGTGGGCGGCATGCCGGAAGTTGTGTTGCAATATGCAAACACCAGGGATTTTAACCTGATCCGCAACCTGCAGCACAACATCCTTCAAGCCTATCTGAACGATATGAGCAAATACAGCACCACAGCCGAGGTAAGGAAAACCCGCCAAACTTTTGACAGCCTGGCGGTGCAGCTTTCTAAAGAAAACACGCGTTTTCAATACAAGCTGATTAAAAAAGGCGGCCGGGCAGCAGAGTTTGAAGGCGCCATAGAATGGCTGGTTTTGTCAGGTATCATCCATCAGGTGTTCCGTGTGGAGCAAGGCAAAAAGCCCCTTCACAACTACCGGGACATCGATACCTTCAAAACATTCCTGGCGGACTTGGGGCTCCTGGCAGCCCTGATGGACCTGCGTGCAGAGGATGTTCTGTTTGCTTCAGACAGCATCAATGACTATAAGGGCGGACTTGTGGAGAATTACGCCCAGACGCAGCTGGCGGCTGGGGGACATCACACCTATTTTTGGAGCAGTGACCGAAGTGCAGAGGTGGATTTTGTGATTCAGCTATCAGGTCAGCTAATCCCCATCGAGGTGAAAAGCGCCGATAACACCCGTGCCAAGAGCCTGAAGGTCTACATGGATGCCTACAAGCCGGCATATGCCATCAAACTGTCCGCTAAGAACTTTGGATATGAAAACAGCATCAAAACCCTGCCCTTGTATGCGGCTTTTTGCATTCAAGGCTAAAGGCTTTTCTGGGACAGGTTGATCCAGTAGATGGCCTGGGGTATTCCTTGGTATTCATCCACCCGGGCCAACACCCCGCCACAGGATTGGGTTGTTTTTTTGGAAGCGGTGTTTGTTTGGTCACGGGAGATCATCACCCGAGGTATCCACAAGGCCTTTGCTTCTTCCAAAACCAGCAGAAGCTGTGCTGAACCATATCCCTTTCCACGCTCAGAAGGGCGAATTGCATAACCAATGTGTCCGCCGTGTTGCTCCAATTCCGGGGTCAGGCTGTGACGCAATTGAATGGAACCGATGATTCTATGGTCTGATTGCCGGATGAAGAAAAAAGTGCTGGCATGGACGCCATCCCTGGATGTTTGCTTGCTCACAATGCTGTTGACTTTGCAGCCAAGTGTCGAAAGCCTCAAAGGTATGCAGACCGCAACTGCCATTGATGCGGTTTTCCTGGCGGTTCAGAAACTCTTGGCGGTAATCCCAGATTGCTTGTTCCATGTCAGATGATGGCTGGACCAGAATCAAATCTGTCGTTGTGTCATGCATACGTTTTATATAGTTTCCAGGATTTTGCACACATCCACCCAGGTGCCGCCGGTGGCCTGTTCCAGCTGCGCCGGGGTTAAGGGGATGGCGCTGGCATCGCTGCCGGCAGAGGGGTAGACGGTGTCAAAGCGCCGGAGGGACTCATCCAGGTACACCGCAACCCCGGGCTTCAAGGCAAAGGGGCATACGCCACCCACGGCATGGCCGGTGAGGTCAACGGCCTCCTCCGGGGAGAGCATCCGGGCCTTGGTGCCGAAGGCGGCGCGGAACTTAGGGTTGTCGATGCGGGCATCCCCGGGGCAGACCACCAGCAGGGCGCCGCCCTCCGGGCCCCTGAAGGAGAGGGTCTTGGCGATCTGCGCTTCCGGTACCCCGGCGGCCTGGGCGGCCAGGGCCACGGTGGCGCTGGAGACATCAAACTCCATAATCAGGTGATCAAGGCCATAAGGCTTTAAATATTCCCGCACGGATTGTACAGACATGACAACCTCCTGTTACGGGGTTGCAGACAGACAACCGCATGCAACCCACACGCTATGATTATTCAAGTATAGCAGACAATCTGCATCACCCCTTCAAAAAGGCAGAAAAAAGCCAGCAGTTTGGCAACCACTGGCTTCTTTATCAGTCAACTGAAACGAATCAAGTGACATTCCTTAGAACAATTCCGGGGTCCGGGGAGGAACTCCCCGGGCTGGGGGCATGGGGGATGAAATCCCCCATCGTCTCCTCGTCTCCCGGTCTCCAGGTCTTCCGTCCCGTCCCCCGTCCTAATTCACGTAGTTGGCCCCCACCTCCAGGGCGCGCATGTTCAGCTCCACCAGGTGTGCCTTGGGGCCGGTGAAGATATTGGACAGCATCTCCTTGAGGGTGTCCAGCTTGAGGGCGCCGGTGGCCTTGATGTAGGCCCCCAGCATGATCATGTTGGCCACCTTGAAGTTGCCCAGCTTGCCGGCTTCCTCCATGCAGGGGATGAGGTAGCAGCGCACGTCCGAGCGGCAGGAAGGGTTTTCCACCTGGGAGGAGTTGATGAGGATGAGCCCGCCCGGGCCCACCAGGGATTCAAAGCGCTTCAGGGAGGGGCCGTTCATGGCGATGAGCTCCCCGGGCTCGGAGACCACCGGGGACCCGATGGGCTCGTCGGAGATCACGACGCTGCAGTTGGCGGTGCCGCCGCGCATTTCAGGGCCGTAGCTGGGCACCCAGGACACGTTGTAGCCTTCCTTGAGGCCTGCTTCAATGAGGGTTTTGCCCATGGCCATCACGCCCTGGCCGCCGAAGCCGGCGATAATCAGCTCTCTTGTCATGTGCTCTCCTTTGCGGTGATGTCTTTGATGACACCCAGGGGATAGACCTGGGTCATGTGGGACTTGACCCATTTCCCGGCGTCCACGGCGCTCATGCCCCAGTTGGTGGGGCAGGTGGACAGGAACTCGATGAAGGTGTGGCCGATGCCCTGCTGCTGCAGGGTGAAGGCCTTTTTGACGGCCCGCTTGGCCTTGGTGAGGTGGGGGACATCCGCCACGCAGACCCGCTCGCAATAGGCCATCCCGTCCAGGGTGGACAGCATTTCGGACATGCGCATGGGCTGGCCGTGCTGCAGGGGATCCCGGCCGCCCTGGGCGGTGGTGGCTTTCTGGCCCACCAGGGTGGTGGGGGCCATCTGGCCGCCGGTCATGCCGTAGATGGCGTTGTTGATGAAGATGGTGGTGAAGCGCTCGCCCCGCATGGTGGCGTGGACGATTTCACCGGCGCCGATAGAGGCCAGGTCCCCGTCCCCCTGGTAGGTGAAGACGGTGAGGTCGGGCCGGGTGCGCTTGATGCCGGTGGCCACTGCGGGGGCGCGGCCGTGGGCGGCCTGGACGAAGTCGCAGTTGATGTAGTCGCCGGCCAGGACGGAGCAGCCCACCGGGGAGATGCCCACGGCGGTGTCCAGCAGGTTCATCTCCACCAGCACCTCGGCAATCAGCTTGTGGATGATGCCGTGATGGCAGCCGGGGCAGTAGTGGGTTTCCACATCCTTCAGGCCCTTGCTGCGCTCGTATACAACCTGTGTCTGTGTCATTTGGATACCTCCCTGAGAATCTCGCGAACCCGGTCTGCGATGTGACGGGGCTCAGGCACCATGCCGCCGGTGCGGCCGTAGAAGGGGGTGGGCTTGCGCTCGCCGACGGCCAGGCGGACGTCCTCGTGCATCTGCCCCAGGTTCATTTCCACGGTGAGCACGGCTTTGACGCTGTCCTGGCTGGCCAGCTCTTTCAGCTGCTGGCTGGGGTAGGGCCACACGGTGATGGGCCGGAACAGGCCGGCATTGATGCCCTCCTCTTTGAGCATGCGGATGGCGGTGGAGACGATGCGGGCGGTGGTGCCAAAGGCGCAGATGATGATGTCTGCGTCCTTGCAGCCTTTCTCCTCATAGCGCACCTCATCCCGCTGGATGATCTCGTACTTCTCTTCCAGGGACAGGTTGAACTGCTCGTTGGCGGGGGACTGGAGGCGCAGGCTGGTGACGAAATGGGTCTTGCCGTCCCCGTCCCGGCCGTCGGCGGCCCAGGGTTTGTCCACTTCCGGCACGGGCTGCTCGTGGCGCCAGACGATGGGCTCCATCATCTGGCCGATCATGCCGTCGGCCAGGATCATCACCAGGGTGCGGTAATTGTCGGTCATTTCAAAGGCGTCCCACATCAGGTCCACGGCTTCCTGGATGCTGGCGGGGGCCAGGGCAATCATGTGCCCGTCCCCGTGGCCGGGGGTGCGGGTGGCCTGGAAATAGTCGGACTGGCTGGGCTGGATGGTGCCCAGGCCGGGGCCGCCCCGCATCATGTTCACCACCACGCCGGGCAGGTCCGCCCCCACCATGTAGCTGATGCCCTCCTGCTTTAAGCTGATGCCGGGGGAAGAGGAACTGGTCATGGCCCGGACGCCGGCAGCGGAGGCGCCGTAGAGCATGTTGATGGCGGCCACCTCGCTCTCGGCCTGGACAAAGACGCCGCCGGACTCCGGCATGCGCTTGCTCATGTACTCGGGGATTTCGTTCTGGGGGGTGATGGGATAGCCGAAATAGGCCTTGCAGCCGGCACGGATGGCGGCTTCTGCGATGGCCTCATTGCCTTTCCACAGCTCTTTTTTCATGGCTTATTCCTCCTCCTTGTGGCGCAGCACCGTGATGACGGAGTCCGGGCAGATGCGGGCGCAGTTGCCGCAGGCGATGCACTTTGACTGGTCGGTGATGCCCGAGGGATGGTAGCCCTTGATGTTGGTGACCTTTTCATTCAGCCACAGGATCTGCTTGGGGCAGACGCTGACACACAGCCCGCAGCCTTTGCAACGGTCCAGGTTGAAGATGACCTCTGGTCTCATGGTACGCTCCTTTATGGGTAGTGATGGGTTCAGCCGTCCTCCCAGGGACGGTTCATGAACAACTGAAGGGGGAAGAGGGGGGACAGGTCGGCCAGCTCCGGCACCAGGTCCTGCCGGGCGCAGTGGCAGATGAGGGGCAGCTTTGTTTCCTGAGCGAAGCGCCTGGCGGCCTGGACGCCTTCCATGAGGGTCTCCGCCGTGGTGTCTGCAATCAGGTGGGTGTTGTGGAGGATGCCGTTGATTGTGAGGCCGGCCTGGGCTTGAATCTGGTGAAAGCTCTCCAGAGAGGCCTGCAGGTCCGCATTGTCGTAGCGGGACTGGTTGAAGACATACCAGACGGCAGGGTTCTGCCGGGTGATGTCCAGGGCATAGCCGCCCAGCACCCGGGCGCCGCTGCGGTCCCCGCCCACGTCCAGCACGCCGGCCACGTCCCCTGCGTACACCACCTGCTTCAGCGCCGGGGGAATGCTGGGCAAATCGGCATGGCGCAGGGCGCCTTCCGGGGCGATCAGGCGGATGCCCTCCTCCTCCAGCATGTCGTCCTTTTCCCGGGAGCGGAAATAGGGGTTGACGATGTCCAGGTCGCACAGGGCGGTCTGGCGTCCCTGGGCGTGGAGGGCCAGGGCCAGGTTTAAGGAGATCTCGGTCTTGCCGGAGCCAAAGGGCCCCAGGATGACAAAGAGCCGGGTGTCAAGGGGCGGGGTGAACAGGTGCGCTTCAGTCTTCAATGCGTTGTGCCTCCTCCTGGCCGGTTTCGCAGCGGTAGGCCCCCTCTGCCAGGGCGGTGAGCTCGTCTTCCCCGGGGTAGACGCTGCAGGGGGCGATGAAGCTGACCAGGTCTGTCAGCTGGCCCATCAAGGCGCTGCTGTTGGCAATGCCGCCGGTGAGCAAAATCCCGGCCACCTGTCCTTTTAAGGGGACGGCCATGCCGGCAATCTGCCGGGCCACCTGGTAGAGCATGGCATCCAGCACCAGCTTGACCTGGGGCTCCTGATGCATCCGCTCCTCCAGCGCCAGCATGTCGTTGGTGCCGAAATAGGACTGGGCGCCGCCCTGGCGGTACAGGGTTTCATACAGTGCCATGGGGGTTTGCCCGCTGTCTTCCAGCAGCCTCAGCAGGGCGCGGGCGGGCAGGCTGCCGGCGCGCTCGGGGCTGAAGGGCCCTTCCCCGGCCACCCCGTTGTTCACGTCCACCGCAGCCAGGTTCTTGATGGCGGCCACGGTGATGCCCCCGCCCATGTGGGCCACGATGAAGCTGTGGGCCCTGGGGTCAAGGCCGTGGGCTTCGCAATGGCGGCGCACCACCTGCTTCATGTTCAGGGCGTGGAAGATGCTCTCCCGCTGGATGCCGGCAAAGCCCGACACCCGGGCCACGTCAGTCATCTCATCAGTGGAGGGGGCGTCGGTGAAATAGGCAGGGATGCCGTACTGGTCGCTTAAGGACTTGGCAATCAGCATCCCCACGTTGGCGGCATGCATCCCGTGGCGGCCGCTGGCTGCCCGGTCTGCCGCAGCCTGGTTGATGAGGAAACTGCCCCCGGGCAGGGGCCCCAGCAGGCCGCCCCGGGCGGCGATGACATCAAAGCTGTCCATGCCGTGGTTGTTTTCAGACAACCAGGCCACCAGGGCCTGCTGGCGGAACGCCCGCTGGTCCAGGATGCCGGCGAAGGCGGCCAGCGCCTCCCGGCTATGGCGCAGGGTGTGGGACAGCAGCAAATGGGTGTCCTCAAACACCCCCAGCTTGGTGGAGGTGGAGCCCAGGTTAAGTACCAGAATTTTCATGCACAGCCCGCCTCACGGAAGTGGTTGCCCCGGGGAAAATCCCTGCAAAACCCTTGTGTTGCCCCCATTTCCGGGACAGGAAGAAAAACCTGAAGGCACCACGGATATCTGCACTTGTCTGCCCTGGGATTAAGAACAAGAATAATAC
>DAITOE010000097.1:0-6890 GCA_036834245.1 Clostridia bacterium
AGGGCACCACCACATGGCCGGCCTTGTTGAGGGGGCCGGTGAGGACGGACAGCAGTTCATTGGAAATCTGCAGGGGCTCCAGCATGACGATGTTCATGTTCTCACCTCGCATCAGAATTGTTTGTTTGCCAATATGATATCACAGGTCGGCTTGCTGGTTCAGGTAATCCCTGCGCAGCAGGCCGTAGTAATGCAGGTCCCGCCAGGCTCCCTGCACATCCCGGGTCTGCTGCCGCTGGACCCCTTCCTGCTGCATGCCCAGCTTGCGCATCAGGGGCACGGATTGGGTGCCGTCCATGGCCTCTGCCCAGACCTTGTGGGCCTTTTTGCTGAGGAAGCAGTGGGCCATCACGGCCTGGATGGACTCAAAGGCCAGGCCCTGGCCCCAATAGGCCCGGTTGAAGATCCAGCCGATTTCGTACACGTCCTTTTCCAGCCTGTCCGAGCACAGGGCGTAGCCGATCAGCTTACCGCCCGCCTTGTGGACAACCGCCAGCGCCCTTCGCCGGGCGATGCAAACATCCTCCAGGAAATCCCGGGTGCGCTTCCTGTCAAAAGGCTCCTCAATGTGCTCCATGACCATAGAATCGCTGAAGATCTCATGCAGCTCCTCCAGGTCCTCCGGCACAAAATGCCGCAGGAGGGTGCGCCCGGTTTCTGCCAGCGCGCTGTGCATGTCCGCTTTATTCATCCGCCACCCAGCGGCCGCTCTGGTCGATGGCCTCCAGAATCTCCTGGGTTTGCAATGCGGATTGGCCGGTGCTGTCCAGGTCGTCCAGGCCCCGGAGGGTGTTCACCACCCGGGTGATGAGGTAGGACTGAACGTGCTCCGGCTGGGGGTAGGGCAGTTCCTCCACCATCCCCTCCCGCTCCAGAAGCAGGGGCTCGTAGCCCATGATGGGCAGGGTGAGGGTGCCACGGGTGCCCAGGATGGTGAGGTGGTCCACGCGGCTGGCGGCATTGAAGGACAGCTGCAGGCTGCCCTGACGGCCGTTTTTCAGGCACATCAGGGCGCTGGCCATGTCATCGGTGTCCCGGGCCCGGGTCTGGTTGGCGCTGCGGCCGATGACCTCCTCTGGCTCCCCCAGCATAAAGATGATGCTGTCCACCATGTGGGAGCCGATGTCGTACAGCAGCCCGCCCCCGGCGATGTCCCGGGTGAGGAGCCAGGGCCGGTTCGGGTCCTCTCCCGGCACGGGGCAGGCGTAGAGGTAGTTGAAGGAGTAAACCTCCCCCAGGGCGCCGGAATCAATCAGTTCTTTTGCCTTCAAAAACCGGGGCTGGGCCCGGCGGTAATAGGCCACAAACAGGGGCACACCGGCCTGGTTGCAGGCTGCCACCATCTGCCGGGCTTCATCAGCGGTGCGGGCCATGGGCTTTTCCACATAGACGGCCTTGCCGTGGCGGGCGGCCTCCAGGGTGTAGAAGGCGTGGCTGCCCGGGGGCGTGGCGATGTAGACGGCGGTGATGGCCGGGTCCTCCAGGATGTCCTGATAGCGGGTGGAATAGCGGGGGATGCCGTGGCGCTTCGCATAGTCCGCCAGCTTTTCTGCATCCCGGCGCATCACAGCCGCCAGCACCGCCCCTTCCGCCTTCTGGATGGCCGGGGCGCTCTTCACCTCGGCCACCCGGCCGGCGCCAATCATGCCGAAAACAACGGTGTTCATCGATGATTTATTATTTCTATTTGTCATTCAGTTTAACGATTCCTCTATTCCCTAAGGTTTCTAATGCGTTCATCTGTGCCCTGGCAAGTCTTCTCAACTCTACCATTCTTTCCCTTTGGTTTATGCCCTTTTCTATGAGGATAGCATTATAACTTTCCATATTGGCAAGCACCAGGAGTTCATTAAGGCTTGCATAGTCTCTCAAGTTTCCTTTGCTATCTGGGTTCTCTTTTCTCCACATCCTCGCTGTTTTATCAAACAGAGCAACATTTAACAAATCAGCCTCGCTTGCATAGCGAAAACCCAATTGTGTGTCAGTTAAATCATTCATCAGATAGTTTTTGATTGCATCAGTATGAATTTTATAGTTGATTTTGGATATTTCCCGATGAAGATTCCAGGAAAGAGATAACTTAGAATTTTCATCCTCTTTGAGTCTCTGATAATCTTTGATGATGTATAATTCGAACTCAGCGGAAATCCATGATGCAAATTTCAAAGCAATGTCCTTGTGAGCAAACGTTGCCGCATATCGGCCTTGCTTTGAAGTCATACCTATTGCGCCAACACTTTCAATCCATCGTTTCGGAGTGAGAACGAAAGCATTACGCCCAGCTTCGCGATCAATTACCTCGAATTCGAGGTAATTGAAATTTGGGTTATGAATGCGCTCCCACAAACCAAGGAATTCCACCGTGCTACGGTTTCGCATCCAATTCTGAATTACCTCGCTGGGGTAATCTGTGTTTCTGTATCTGGCTATGTCTGTCAGGCTGAAATAGTCATTCTTAAAATCTTCAGTGACAATTTGAATGCTATGTCCTTTGACGTGTATCATGTCTTTGATCATTATACTTACACCTTCCTGGCAGCATATTTTCACAGACCTTGAAGTTGAAGCTGTTCGATTCCCAGATGAATGGAGTATTGCTTCAGTTTTACATCCTGCTAACCCCATTAAAGTTTTCAAGGGGTTTGGGGACGCTTTTTCAAAAGCGTCCCCAAAATGGTTCCCTGGTCCTATTCGTCTCTTGCCGTCCCTTACAGCTTCAGCCGCAGGGTCTTAACCTCGAAGGTGCCAAAGCGCAGCTGCACGCAGCCGTCTTCCACCTTCAGGGTCTCCGTGGGGTTCTCCAGCATGTCGCAGAGCTGGACTTCCTTGACGGGGATGTTGATGGCCAGGGTGGCCACGGTGTCCGCCCGTTTGGATTCGTACAGGCGCAGGATGATGTCGCCGGACTGGTCCTCGGCGGGCTTCACGGCGTCGATGAACACGTTGGGCTCATCCACCAAAAAGGCGCTGAAGTCCGGCGCGTTGCCGGGCTTGACCACGGGCATCACGTTGAGGGCATAGGCCTCCTGCACCACGGGGGCGTCGATGAAGGGGCCCTCCCAGGCGGTGAAGGCGTAGGTGAAGCTGTGCTGGCCCTGGTCGGCTGCAAAATCCGGGCAGGTGGCCGCCCGCAGCAGGGTGAGGCGCATCTCGCTGTCGTGCATGCTGATGCCGTATTTGCAGTCGTTGAGAAGGGCTGCCCCCTGGTTCTGGTCCGTGAGGGCGCTCCAGCGCTGGTTGCAGACCTCAAAGCGGTCGGAGTCATACAGGCGGGAGCGGTGGGTGGGCCTGTTCATGTAGCCGTACTGGATCTCGTTGAGGCCCTCGGTGGCCTGGACGGTGACGGGGAAGGCCACCTTTAAGAGGCGGTGGGTCTCATGCCAGTCCACCTTGGTGACAAAGTCCAGCCGGCGGCTGCCGTGGTCCAGGACGATGTCCTGGGTGAGGGTGGAGTTATGGATGGCCCGCTCCAGGCGGATGATGGCGCGGAGGCCGCCTTCCTGGATGAGGCTTAAGGTGACAGCCTCCTTGAGGGGCACCTCCTGAAGCTCGTAGTTGGAATCGATGTCCCAGGCGTCAAAGAGCCGGGGCACGTCCTTGTACATGAGGAAGCGGTTCATGGCGCCGTCCGCAAACTCCCGCTGGGAGGCCTTGTCAAAAAAGGAGGTGACCTCGCCCCGCTTGTTGAGCTTGACCTTGATGTGCTCATTTTCCAGGCTGGCGCCAGATGCCGACACCCGGGCCTTCACGCCGTCAAAGGCGGGGGATTCCTTCGCCGGCTGCAGGCCGATGGCCCCCATGCTGGGCATGGGCACCAGGGCCAGAAGGCCTTCCTTTGTCTCCTGGGTCAGCAGGACCTCGCCGTCCCGGGTGGCGGCGCCCTGCTTGAACTCACCGGGCAGCAGCACCACTTCCTCCCGGGGGAAGGAGAGGGAGTTGAACACCATGGCGCCCTGGCCCTGTTCCACCAGGGCATCCAGGGCCTGGCCGGTGGCGGTGCAGGCCTCGTCCAGGATCTGCTCAAAATGGGCGTGGGCCTCGGTGTTCACCCGCTCAATGGAGGATCCGGGGAGGATGTCGTGGAACTGCTGGAGCAGCAGCAATTTCCAGGTCTTGTCCATCCGGGCGTAGGGGTACTGGTAGCCCCGGGGCAGGGCCAGGCTGCTCCAGATCTCGGCCTCCCGAAGGGCCAGTTCGCTTTTGCGGTTGCCCTTTTTGATCTGGGCCTGGGAGGTGAAGACCCCCCGGTGGGCGGAGAAATACAACTCGCCCACGTAGGTGTGCCGGGGGCCGCCCTGCTGCTCCATCTCCTCAAAGAACTGGACCGGGGAGGCGTGCTTCACCCGGGGCATGCCCTCCAGGTTGCTGGACCGCTTCACATTCTCGATGTAGGTGCGGCAGGGGCCGCCCCCGCCGTCGCCATAGCCGTAGGGCAAAAGGAAGGCATCCAGGCCGCGCTTTTGCACCCGGTTCTTCCAGACGCCGCAGATCTCCTTGGGGTCGGTGCGGTAGGTGTAGCTGGTGGGCAGGAAGGAATCCACCTTCGAGCCGTCGGCCCCCTGCCAGGTGAAGTAGTGGTAGGGGAACTGGTCGCCCTCGTTGTAGGACCAGAAGATCTTCTGGGTCACCAGGTGTTTGACGCCGCAGCCCTTTAAAATCTGGGGCAGGGCGGCGGAATAGCCGAAGGTGTCCGGCAGCCACATCAACTGGCTGTCCACCCCGAAAACCTCCTTGAAATAGCGCTTGCCGTGGACCAGCTGGCGGATTAAGGACTCGCCGGAGGTCATGTTGGTGTCCGGCTCCACATACATGGCGCCATCGGCCACCCAGCGGCCGCCCTTGACGGCCTTTTTGATTTTTTCAAACAGCTCGGGGTAGTGTTTTGCACACATCTCATAGGAGGCGGGCTGGCTCTGGAGGAACATGTAATCCGGGTATTCCTCCAGCAGGCGCAGCTGGGCTGCGAAGGTGCGGGCGGTTTTCCGCTCGGTCTCGGCCAGGGGCCACAGCCAGGCCATGTCCAGGTGGGCGTTGCCGATGGCATAGAACTGGGGCACGGTGCTGCCGTTTTCTGCCGCCATGACGGCCCTCAATTCCTTGCGGGCACGGCGGTAATCGGCATTGCGCTGCTCCTTTGGCTGCTCAAAATCCACCGTGAGAGTGAATTGCTCCAGGGCACTGGCGATCTTGTCCGCCCGGAGGCTTTCCACATTGACCTCCTCCATCAGCTGCATCAGCAGCTGCACGTCCAGCATCAGCTGGAAGGCGTCCTCGTTCCAGACGCCGTAGGTGCAGTTGCCAATCAGCGCCCGCTCCCCTTCCTTGTAGGGGTCCTGGTAGCTGCCCGGCAGGATGGGGCCGGTGGCGCAGCCGCCAAAGCGGCTTTCGGCGATGTACTGGCCGGCATAGGCCTCGATATAGACTTCAAAGGTTTCCCCCGCTTTGGCCTTGGTGGTTAGGTAGTTGTCCTCCATGTAGTGCAGGGGAATCTGCACCCAGTTGCTGCGGTAGGTGCCAAAGGGCTCGCCGTTGACGAAGACCGCCGCCTCGCCGCCCAGGGGCAGGTTCATCACGATGCGCTGGCCCGCGTGCTCCGCCGGGATGGTGACGGTGTCCCGGAACCAGCAGTATTCATAGGTCCTCCCCCAGCGGGTGCCCCGGGGCATGGGCTTGTAGCTGCCCTGTTTGGCCTCCTTCAGGGTGAGGTGGTCCATGGTGAGCATGCCTTCCAGGTTCAGGGGGGCGATGGGCTGGTAGACGTCCTGGGTTAAGGTGTTGAGCCAGTGGTCCAGCCGGCTGCGCCATTCCGAGTGCATGTGTTTCATATGTTACCTCCCGTGTATGTTCCCACCTATTATGGCCTCAGGGGGCAAGGGATGCAAGGGGCCTGCGGTTTGTTTTCAGTCCTTCCCCGGCCACAAGCGCCGGCAGCAGGCCCCTTACAATTTCTTCCCTGAGGAATAAGGCCTGGTTGCCGATGACCACCATGGGCACAAACTGCCGGTCCGGGTGGACAAAGAGGGTATCGTAATAGCGCTGCACTACCTGCATCTGGGCCGGGACCTGCTTTTCCAGGCTCACAAAGCGCAGCCTGCTTTTGCTGCCGTCTTCCAGGTAGACGTATTCCGGCAGGGCTTCAAAAAGCACCTCCAGGTCCTTGCAGTAGGGGCAGAAATCCTTGAAGAAATACAGGATGAGGCTGTCTGTGTCCCGGATGTCGTCCAGGGGGTCGCTGCGGGGATGGACAAAGTCCTGCCCCTCCCCGGGCTCCCGGCGCCAGGCGGCGTCCGATGGCATCCGGGCCATGACGGTGCGGGCGGCCTCCAGCAGAAGGGGCTCCTGGTCCTCCCCAAAGAGGATGGCCCCCCAGCCCGGCTCCCCCAGGACATAGGTGGGGCTTTGGGACCTGGGGGTATCCAGGGCATCAAAGGCCCGCAAATAGCCCTGGTGCTCCTTTTGCACGGGCTCATACAGCAGGTTGCGCATCCGGATTTGCAGCCGCCCGGCATCAAGTTCCGCCTTGAAGCGGGCCATGAGGCGGTAGAGCACCGCCGTTTCCACCTCGCACTCCCGGCAGCCGGTGTCGCTGGAGGCGCAGCCGCCACAGGGGTCAAAGAGGTAGACCCGCAGGGTGAGGGGCGCCTGCTCCTCCGCCGCCAACAGGGGATGTGCCTGCCAGATCACCAGCAGGCACATCAGAATCACTGGAAGCAGCTTCCGTTTATTCATGGGGCTTCGCCCACGCCGCCCTCGGGCTGCACCAGGGGGTAATAGCACAGGGCCTTGCGCTCCGGGGTGATGCGCACCATGGGGGGCACGGTGTATTTGCAGCGCTCATCGGCATAGGGGCAGCGGGGGGCAAAGCGGCAGCAGGTGAGGCCGTATTCCTG
>DAITOE010000098.1:0-6857 GCA_036834245.1 Clostridia bacterium
GGGGCATCTGGAAGTAGGGATGGCAGGTCAACTCAATGTCCGTATTGTAGCCGGCAATGAGGAGGAAGCGCTTCTGGTTGTTGCCGCCGGAGGCCCGCACCAGGTCCACAAAGCGCTGGTTGATCTGATTCAACAGGTCAAAGGCGGGTTTGGCAGATTCCGTCACCCCGGCAGGGCCTGCATAGTGATTGAAGATTTTGGGCCATCCAACCTCATTGAAGGACTCAAACACCACTTTGTCAGAATAGTCCTGAAAGCGTGCTGCCACCTGGTTCCAGATGGCTTCATACTTGGCCATGGCCCAGTCAAAATCGTCATGGAAACGGGCGTACCAGCCGCCGTCCCAGTGGATGTTGATGACCACCGTCATGTCCAGGTCCAGGGCATAGTTGGCAACTTCCTCCACCCGGTTCATGAGATCCTCATGGATGGTGAAGTCCTCAGCCATCAGGTTGGACCAGGCCACTGGCAGGCGCATAGACCGAAAGCCCAGGCTGGCTATTTTTTTGATCATCTCCCGGGAGGTCAAGGGGTTGCCCCAGCTTTGCTCATAAGCTGCGATGCTGGCCAGCCTGCCTCCGGTCGCCTCCAGGGTGTTGCCCAGGTTCCAGCCCACCCCCATCTGGTGGACAAACTCGATGCTGCTCAAATCCCGCATCTCCCCCAGGGCAGGGGCTGGCAGCAGGCAGGCAGCAGACAGCAGCAGGGCTGTGAACAAGGTGAGGATGCGGCGTGTTGACATGTTTTCCTCCATTCAGGATACGTCAGAAAAAGGCATCCGCGCCACACCAGGTGACGCGGATGGTGAAGGTCTTATTATTTGGATGCCAGGTAGGCTTCCAGGTCGGTATCGGCATCGGTGTTGAAGCCGGTGCCCTTCAGGGAAAATACCACGCGCAACTCCTGTTTGGGGGTGATGGCCTCGTAATCAATGGGGGAGAGCTCCATGGTGCCGGTGCCATACACATTGTAAATTTCGATGCGCAGCTTTTTATTGTTCTCAATGTCACCATAGATCAGCCGGTCATTCCGAACAGCCACCCGCTCGCCGTCCACAAAGATGGCCAGGTTGACCTCCAGTTGGTTGCCCTCTTCCTTGGAGGTGAACTGGGTGCCGATTTCGGTCATGGCTGCCCCCAGGTCAGTGATGTCCACATTGAGCACGCTGGCTCCCTTGGGGTCGTTCTCCACCTTGTCTGCAGGCAGGGTGTCCTTGGTGATGAACACCTCATACACACCATCCCCCAGCACCACGGTGTCCCCCGGGTTCCCCGGCTTCAGATTTTCCCAGTTCCAGTCTTCATCGCCGAACATCAGGAAGGCGGGATAGCCTTCCGGGTTGATGCGGCTTTCTGCCACCGGCTTTGGCGCTTCGCCCTTTTTCACACTGAAGCGCACCACCAGGCTTTGCAC
Source organism: Clostridia bacterium (assembly GCA_036834245.1). GTDB lineage: Bacteria > Bacillota > Clostridia > Christensenellales > Aristaeellaceae > UBA6115. The sequence goes on from DAITOE010000098.1 coordinate 1,414, forward strand.
TGATTCAAAGGCTGCAGGATCTACCATCTTGGGGCTGGCAGCGCTCAGTTCGCCTTCAGCCACACGCGCGTCCTCGGGCAACTCACTTACCCAGTCATTGAAGAGATTGGTGCGGGTTTCCACTTTATCGTCCGAGCTGGTATAACCCGGGGTGAGGGCGATGGCTTCGCCGTTTACCAGCACTTCAGTGACCGTATAGATATAGTAGGGGAAGATTTTTTCGCCTTCCTTGATGCCCAGGGCAGCGAAGGCGATGCCGCGGGCGGGGTTGTCCTCCGGGAATGCCAGGGCCGTTTCATAGTCGCCTTCACCTTTCACCCTGGCGATGGTCGCCTTGGTGGCCCAGTCTTTGCCGTCCAGCCAGAACTGGTGGTCCTCCGTCCATTCGGCATCGGCATACATTATGTAGGCTTCGGCTTCCGGGGCAATCGCAGTAAAGGTGACGGACAGGGTTTTGATATCGGCAAAAGCAGCCTTGTCCACCAGGATAGAGGAAGCACCTTCCAGGCTGCCGTCAGCTGTGCGGGCATCCTCCGGCAGGTCTGCCACCCACTCGTTGAAAATGTTCACCCGGCTTTCGATTTTGTCGTCCGAGCTGGTGTAGCCGCGGGTGAAGGGAATCTCCTCGCCGTTCACTTTCAGGGCGTTGATTTCGTAGACATAGCCAGGCAGGGCCAACTCACCGTCCTTGAGGCCCAGGGCCATGAAAGACAGGCCTATGGCAGGGGCATCCTCCTTGAAGGTGAGCGATACCTCATACTGTCCTTCCCCTGCCACTGGCACAGTGGCGGCAGACAATTCGTAGTCATTGCCGTCCAGCCAGAACTGCTGGGTCCAGGATTCGTCTGCAAACATGATGTAGGCCGTGGCTTCCTTAGGAGCTGGACGCAGCGACGGGGTTTTGTACACTGTGGCCTCCGCCATGGTGAAGGAGACCTCAAGGGTCGTGACGCTGGCGAAATCCTCAGGGTTCACAGCTGCTGCAACGCATTCTTCCAGGCTTCCGCCTGCGATGCGGGCATCTTCCGGCTGCTCGCTCACCCAGGTGTTGTACAGATTGGTCCGTGTTTCCACCTTGTCATCCGAACTGGTGTAGCTGGGTTGCAGGGCCACTGCTTCGCCGTTCACCTTTACTTCCGTTACTGTGAAAGCCATGCCGGGGAAATTGCTCTCACCTTCCTTGATGCCCAGTGCCATGAAGGCAATGCCAAGGGCGGGGGCATCCTCAGGGAAACTGAGGGATACCTGATAATCCCCCGGCGCTGTGACGACGACATTTCCGGCAGTGGCGGGGTATTCGTTGCCGTCCAGCCAGTATTGCTGGGTCCAGCTTTCATCAGCAAACATGATGTAGGCAGTGCCAGGTTCGAAAACGGCTTCAGAGGCCGCAGGCAGGGCTACCAGGGACAGTAAGAGCGCTAGACACAACAGAACAGACAGAGATTTTTTCATGTGATTCCCTCCATACAAGTGATGTATAATGTGGACAACGAAAACGATTTACTTGTCTCAGTATACGGATTGCGGGCCAGTCTGTCAATCAGGTGGCATGACAAAACTGGCCGGAATCCTGCCTAAATGAAACAAAAACCTTGACAGTTCCCAAGAGGGATACTATGATGTGGGCGAAGGGATACCCCCTGAAGTGTGCGCCAGTGTTCCGTTTTTACCCACATTTAACCAAATGGAATCCGCGTCAGGAGTTGGCTGCCACGCCCCCGCAATCGCGACGGGGAAGGCAAAAATCTGTTGCAGGGATCCAGCCTGCTGAACATAGCGGGTGAAAAAATGGAAGACAGCGGCACTTTGGGCTATCCCAGACAAAGGGTACGGACCGTCAAAAACCCAGTTTTTGACGGTTTTGCATTGTGGCAGAAGCGGTTGCAAAGCTGCAGGATTGTATCTTTTATGTTTCCGGGCAAGGGCCCGGTTCAATTCTCACCAAGGAGGGGCGTCCCATGCAAACCCGCAGGCTGAAGGCGGATGAACAGGGTATATTGGAAGCAGCGGACCGGATCAGGTCCGGCGATTTGGTTGCTTTCCCAACGGAGACCGTCTATGGCCTGGGGGCCAGCGTCTATGATGCGGCGGCCGTGCAAGCCATTTTTGCCGCCAAAGGCCGCCCCGGGGACAACCCCCTCATCGCCCATGTGCTGGGCATCAGGGATGCGCAGGCACTGGGGGAGTGGACGCCCCTGGCCCAGACCCTGGCGGAGGCCTTCTGGCCCGGCCCCCTCACCCTGATTGTGAAGCGCAGGCCCCAGGTGTCCAGCGTGGTCAGCGCCGGGCTTCCCACCATCGCCCTGCGGGCGCCCAGCCACCCGGTGGCCCGGGCCCTGATTGCAGCCGCCGGGGTGCCCATCGCAGCCCCCAGCGCCAACCGCTCCGGCCGGCCCAGCCCCACCACGGCGGACCATGTGATGGAGGACCTGGGGGGCATCATCCCCCTGGTGCTGGACGGCGGCGCCAGCGAGGTGGGCCTGGAGTCCACGGTGGTGGACGCCACCTCAGAGATTCCCCTGGTGCTGCGCCCGGGGGCGGTCACGCCGGAGATGCTGGCCACCGTGGCCGGGGAGTGCCGGGTGGCGGAGGCCGTGATGCGGCAACTGCGGGAAGGGGAGTACGCCCCATCTCCCGGCATGCGCCACAAGCACTACGCCCCAAAGGCCCGGATGACCCTGGTGGAAGGCAGCGGGGATGAAGTTGCTGCCGCCCTCACCGCCCTGACGGCAAACGCCCCGAACACCTGGGCCCTGGCCCTGGCGGACATCATCCCCCAAGGGGCAGGCCCCCAGTGGCGCTCCCTGGGCAGGGATGCCGGGGAGGCTGCCCACAACCTGTTCTACCTGCTGCGGGAGGCGGATCACCAGGGGGTGAAACGCATCTATGTCCAGGCCCTGCGCCGGGACGGGATGGGCCTGGCGGTGATGAACCGCTTGGCCCGGGCCGCCGGGTTCGATATCAAAACGGCCCGGGAACTGCTGCAAGGACAACACGACAAGAAAGGAAACACAGAATGAAAAAATTGCTATCTGCCCTTTTGGTGCTGGCACTGATGCTCAGCCTGACGCTGCCCCTGGTGCAGGCAGAGGAGGAAAAACTGCTCAACGTCTTCACCTGGGCCACCTATATTGACGACGCCACCGTGGCCAAATTCACCGAGGAAACCGGCATCAAGGTGAACTACACCACCTTCGCCAGCAACGAGGAAATGCTGCTGAAGATGTCCATGTCCAGCAACGAATACGACGTCATCCTGGCCAGTGACTATGCCATCAACACCCTGCGCAAGCAGGACAAGCTGCAAAAGCTGGACAAGTCCCTGCTGCCCAATTACGACAACCTGGACCCGGCCTTCCTCAGCCAGTACTACGATGAAAACAACGAGTATACCGTGCCCTACACGGCCGGCACCCCCCTCATCGTGGTGAACCCCGACCTGACGGACGTGGAAATCACCGGCTATGAGGACCTGTGGAAGCCCGAACTCAAGGATTCCATCGTCATCATCGACGACGCCCGGAACATCGTGGGCATCACCCTTAAAACCCTGGGCTATTCCTTCAACACCACGGACGACAAGGAGCTGGCCGAGGCCAAGGAAAAGCTGATGACGCTGCGCCCCAACATCCGGGCCTTCAACTACGACACCCCCCACAACGACATGCTCTCCGGCGAAGTCTCCGTGGGCTATATGTTCACCCCCTTCGTCCTCCTGGCCATGGACGGCAACCCCGACCTGAAGGTGATCTACCCCAAGGAGGGCATGGGCTTTGGCATCGACTCCCTGGTGATTCCCGCCAATGCGCCCCACCCGAAGAACGCCCACGCCCTGCTCAACTTCCTGCTGGACAGCGAGGTGGCGGGCAACACCGCGGGCATGCAGTACTACCTGTCCCCGGTGAAGACGGCCTATGAATTTATCCCCGAGTACCTTAGGGACAACCCCGCCATCCGGATTCCTGAAGAAATCCTGGGCGAAACCGAATTCATCATGGACGTGGGCGAGGCAGAGAGCAAGTTCCAGGAGATCTGGGCGGAGTTCAAGCTGCAATAAGCAATCATGCCAGGCGTCATCGCCTGCAAAAACAACAACAAGCCCCGGCACCGTCAAGGCCGCCGGGGTTTTTCCTGTCCATTCCTTCTGTTCTAAAGGATCAACGAAAAGCTGCCCGCTATTGCCCCTCCACCTGATAGGGGTTGGCCACGATGTTCTCCAGGAAGTCATTTTGCGCCACGTCCGGGCCCACGGTGGTCCTGGCCAGGCCGTAGTGGTAGCTGGAGTAGTCGGAATCCCGCGGCTCCACCTTGTATTGCTTGTAGCGCTGCTGGGACACATGCATCCGGTAGGCGTCCTGGGCCACCTCAAAGGCGGTCTGCCCGGAAAAGGCGGACAGGGGCTGGTCCCAGTCCATCACAAGGGGGTTTTCCCTGTACAGGTGCAGGTAGAGCTTGCTCATCTGCCAGGCGCCGTATTGAGTAGCAGTGTCCTTGTATTTTTGGGGGTCGGCGGCGACGTCAAAGGCATACAGCATCAAGTCCGCACACAGCTGGTGCATGCCGTGGCCGTATTCCCCCTTCACGTCGTGGGTCACCACCACCTGGGGCTTGTAGCGGCGCAGCAGCTCCACCGCAAAGCGCTGGGCCTTGTTTTTGCCGGCAATCTCATAGGCCGTTTTCAGTTTCAGGGAGTGCTTGTCATAAAAGGAGGCGATGACCGGGTAGTTCCGCACCCCGGTTTTCCACAGGGAATTGAGCAGCTCGCTTTCCCTCAGGGGCCGGGAGCTGGTGAGGGCGGCCACCACCACGTTCTTCTTCAATTCGCCGGCATAATGGGGCAGGGTGCCGCCAAAGAACAGCACCTCGTCATCCGGGTGGGCGTGGAGGAGGAGCAGGTCGCAGCTGAGGCCGGGCTCTTTCCAGGTTTGCACATAGGGGGGCAGGTCGCCCGCCCCCAGCACAAACAGCTCGGCTACGCCAAACCATTTGCGGCTGTTCCCGGCGGGCTTCAGACGCACCTCGGTGGCGCCGCTGATGGGGTAGTAATCATGCTTGAAGGGCCGGGCCTTGATGAGGGTTTCCCGCCACTGGCCGTCCACCTTCTCTTCCAGCACAAAATCCCGGGGCGTCTCCGCCCAGCAGATATACAGGCCGTGGATGTTTTTGGGGCTGTTGATGGTGATGTTCTTGCCGGCATTGTCCCCCAGCCAGACGGTGTCATAGTCCCGGTCGGACAGGCGGCCCACGGTGATGGCCTTGGACCCCACCAGGATCCCGCACAAGGGGGTCAGGTCCTCCGCCTCCTGGGCCTGGGCGGGCAGGGCCAGCAGCAGCAGCATTAGCAGCAACAAGGGAATGATTCTTTTCATCGCACACCTCTTTAAATTCACCGCCCCAGTATAGGTACTGTACAAAAACCTGTCAAGAAAGCAGCCCTGCCTTTA
>DAITOE010000099.1:0-4038 GCA_036834245.1 Clostridia bacterium
GCCCTGGACCGCTTTCTGGCAGACATGAAAACCCGGGGCGTCCGGGCCATGAAGCTGAATGTGGCCGGCGCCTTCCACTCCCCTTACATGGCGGAGGCGGGCCGTGCCCTTGAAACCCAGCTGAAGCATGCCCGCTTTCAGGAGCCGGCAATCCCCGTGTACAGCAATCTCAACGCCCAGCCCTACCGCAGGGAGCAGGCGGCAGACACCCTGGCCCGGCAAGTCACCTCCAGCGTTCTGTGGGTGGACAGCATCCGCAACATGGCGGATGCCGGCTGCGACACCTTCCTGGAGCTGGGTCCCGGCAAGGTGCTGTCCGGGCTGATTCAAAAAATCCTGCCGGAGGCCCGGGTGCTTCAGGCGGAGGACCTGGCGGGCATCCAGGCGGCTGCCCGGATGATTGGAGAACACGCATGACCATGAGCGCTACAACTGCCCTCGTCACCGGGGGCTCCCGGGGCATCGGCCGCGCCATCGCGCTGGCCCTGGCAAAACAGGTGCCCAACATCGCCATCTTCTATGCTGGGCGCCAGGACGCCGCCCAGGACACCGTGCAGCTGCTGGAAGCCGCCGGGGCCCGTGCCCTGGCTCTTCAGTGCAACGTGGGGGATGCAGAAGCTGTGAAGGCCGCTGTGGCCCAGGTGAAGGAGGCCATGGGGCCCGTCCACATCCTGGTGAACAACGCCGGCATCACCAGGGACGCCCTCACCCTCCGGATGACTGCGGAGGAGTTTGCCCAGGTCACCCAGGTAAACCTGAACGGGGCCTTCCACCTGATCTCCGCCTGCTACCGGGACCTGATGCGGGCGGGCTGGGGCCGCATCATCAACGTGGGATCGGTCTCCGGCCTCATGGGCAACCCCGGCCAGGCCAATTATTCCGCTGCCAAGGCAGGGCTCATCGGCCTCACCAAGACGGTGGCCCGGGAACTGGCCACCCGGGGGGTCACCGTGAACGCGGTCTGCCCCGGCTTCATCGACACGGACATGACAAGGGCCATGGACGAAGCCACCCTCAAGGAAGCGGCCCGGGCCATCCCCGCAGGCAGGCTGGGCACCGCAGAGGACATCGCGGAGGCCGTCGCCTTTTTGTGCTCGGACAAAGCCGGCTACATCACCGGGGCGGTGCTCCAGGTGGATGGCGGCATGTACATGTGAGGTAAACAATGAATCGTGTAGCAATCACCGGCATGGGCATCATCTCCCCTCTGGGCCATGATGTGCCCAGCTTCTGGCAGGCCCTCATCCAGGGGGAATGCGGCATCGGGCCGGTCACCCGCTTTGACACTGCGGAATACAAGGTGCACATCGCGGCAGAGGTGAAGGGCTTCAACCCCGGGGACCACGGCATGGAGGTGGGGGAAGCCCGGCGCATGGACCTGTTCACCCAGTATGCCATGGCGGCCGCCCACCAGGCCATGGCCCAAAGCGGCCTTAAGGGCCAGGTGGACCCTGGCCGGCTGGGGGTGAACATCTCCAGTGGCATCGGCGGCATCGAAACTTTCTTTAAGGAGTCGGAAAAGCTGCTCTCCCGGGGCCCAAACCGGGTGTCCCCCCTGTGCATCCCCATGATGATCGGCAACATGGCCGCCGGCAACGTGGCCATCCGCTACAACGCCCAGGGCGCCTGCGTGCCCCTGGTCACCGCCTGCGCCACCTCCACCCATTCTGTGGGGGAAGCCGCCCGGCAGATCCGCCACGGCTATGTGGACGCCGTCATCACCGGGGGCAGCGAGGCCTCCGTCAACCCCATTGCCATTGCGGGCTTCACCAACTGCAAAGCCCTGTCCGAGGCCAATGAGCCCCTGGCCTCCAGCCTGCCTTTTGACGCCCGCCGGGCCGGCTTTGTGCTGGGGGAAGGGGCCGCGGTTCTGGTGCTGGAAAACTATGAGCACGCCAGGGCCCGGGGCGCCCGCATCATCGCTGAAATCGTGGGCTACGGCTCCACTTGCGACGCCTTCCACATCACCGCCCCCCAGCCGGAGGGCACCGGGGCCACCCGGGCCATCCTCGAGGCATTGAAGGAAGCAGGGCCGGAGGGACTGGACAGCCTCTACATCAACGCCCACGGCACCGGCACCCCCTTAAACGACAAGACCGAAACCCTGTCCATCAAAAACGCCCTGGGGGAGGAGCGGGCCAGAAGGGCCGCCGTTTCCTCCATCAAGGGGGCCACAGGCCACATGCTGGGTGCCGCAGGCGGGGCTGAACTGATCGCCACCGTCATGGCCCTCAACGAAGGCGTGCTGCCCCCCACCATCAACCTGCAGCAGCCCGACCCCGAATGCGACCTGGACTATGTGCCCAATGTAGCCCGGAGTGACCGGCGGGACCTGGGCCTGTCCATCTCCCTGGGCTTTGGCGGGCACAATGGCGTGCTGGCGGTGAGGAGGGGACCATGAACATCAAGCAGTTAAAGGACATCATCAAAATCTTTGAGGACAGCAGCCTGGTTGAATTGCGCCTCAGTGAGAACGGGGAGCAGATCGTGCTGAAAAAGGGCGGCGCAGCCGCCCCCCTGCAGGCCGCTGCCCTCCCCCCGGCTGCGGCAGCAGCGCCCCCCGCGCCGGCCCCGGAGCAGCCCCAGGCAGGCGGGGTGGATTTCAACCGGATCATCGAGGTCACCTCCCCCGTGGTGGGGGTGTTTTATGAGGCCCCCGAGCCCGGCGGCAAGCCCTTTGTCCAGGTGGGAGACCTGGTGCAGCGGGGGGATGTGCTGTGCCTGATTGAGGTGATGAAGCAGGTCACCGAGGTGACGGCGCCCCAGAACGGCCAGGTGGTGGACATCTGCGTCAGCAACGGCAACGTGGTGGAATACGGACAAACGCTGGTGAAAATATGCTGAACAAGGAACAGATCAAAACCTTCATGCCCCACCGGGAGCCCATGCTGCTCCTGGACCAGGTCCAGCTGGATGCAAAGGGCCAGTCCTCCGGCGCCTACCATGTGGAAGGGGACGAGTATTTCCTGCAGGGCCATTTTCCGGACCATCCCGTGGTGCCCGGGGTAATATTGTGTGAAATCATCGCCCAGACCGCCGGGGTCCTGGTGGAGGAGGAGCTGAAAAAAGGCCTCCTGTCCCTGTTCACCGGCATGGAGCAGGTGCGCTTCCGGCGCATGGTGCGACCCGGGGACACCATCCACACCACCTGCAGCATGATCCGCGCCTCCGGCTCCCTGATCAAAATCAGGGGGGAAGCAAGGGTGGAAGGGCAGCTCTGCGCTGAAGGCGTATTCCTGCTGATGCTGCGGGAGAAGGACGCATAGCCATGTTTTCAAAGCTGCTGATTGCCAACCGGGGGGAGATTGCGGTGCGGATCATCCGGGCCTGCAAGGAGATGGGCATCCGCACGGTAGCCATCTATTCCGAGGCCGACAAGGACGCCCTCCACGTCTCCCTGGCGGATGAGAGCATCTGTGTGGGCCCCGCCACCAGCCAGCTGAGCTATTTGAACCAGCAGGCCATTATCTCCGCTGCCATCAACACCGATTGCAAGGCGGTGCACCCGGGCTACGGCTTTTTGTCGGAGAACCCGGAGTTCGCAGAATTATGCGAGGACAGCGGCATCAAGTTTGTGGGCCCCTCGGCCGAGGTCATCCGCCAGATGGGCAACAAGGACACCGCCAAGAAGACCGTGGCCCGGGCCGGTGTGCCCACCATCCCTGGCCGGGAGGACGTGAAGGACCTGCAGGAAGCCCGCCAGGCGGCGGAGGAAATCGGCTTTCCGCTATTGATTAAGGCCCGCAGCGGCGGCGGCGGCAAAGGCATCCGCTTTGTGGACAGCATGGAGGAACTGAAGCCGGCCTTCACCACCGCAGCCCGGGAGGCCAGCAGCAGCTTCAACGACCCGGCCCTGTACATGGAAAAAATGCTCACCCGGGTGAAGCACGTGGAAGTCCAGGTGCTGTGCGACAAGGAAGGCCACGTGATCTGCTTCCCGGAGCGGGACTGCTCCATGCAGCGGAAGCACCAGAAAATCCTGGAGGAAAGCCCCTGCGCCGTGATGAACCCCCAGCAGCGCTCCAGGATGCAAAAGGC
>DAITOE010000099.1:4138-6839 GCA_036834245.1 Clostridia bacterium
GCCGGCGGCAAGGTGGACATCCTCCACATCCCCGGCGGGCCCTGGGTGCGCTTTGACACCGCCCTGTACCAGGGCTACACCCTGCCGGTGCACTACGACAGCCTCATTGCGAAACTCATCGTCCATGCCCCCACCCGGGAGGAAGCCATCCGCAAGATGCAGGCGGCCCTGTGTGAAACTGTGATCGAGGGCATCGACCACACGGCCCTCTTCCAGGCGGACCTGCTGGCGGAAACAGCCTTTGTGGACGGCAGCTACACCACCGACTACCTCAGCCGGAGAAAGGCGCAAGATGCTGGATAAGTCCCTGTTCAAAAGCCCCAACCTGGCCCTTGAGGAGGCCCTGTCCAGGGAGACGCGGCAGCCCCAGGTGGTGTGCCCCGGCTGCAACCGCACCGTCAGCCAGCAGGTGCTCAAGGACGAATTGTACACCTGTGCCCGCTGCAACTACAGCCACAAGATGTCTGCCCGGCAGCGGATTGAGATGATTGCGGATGAAGGCAGTTTCCGGGAACTGGACCTCCACGTGGTCTCCCAGGACCCTTTGGCCTTCCCGGGCTACCAGGAGAAGCTGCAGCAGGCCCGGCAGCAAAGCGGCGAATCCGAGGCGGTGGTCACCGGCCTGTGCCGCATCGGCAAACAGCCCTGCGCCCTGTTTGTGTCGGAGCCCGGCTTCATGATGGGCTCCATGGGGGCCGCGGTGGGGGAGAAGCTGACCCGGCTGTTTGAACTGGCCACCCGGCGCAAACTGAGTGTTGTGGGCTTCACCATCTCCGGCGGCGCCCGGGTGCAGGAAGGCATCCTGAGCCTCATGCAGATGGCCAAGGTGTCCGCTGCCGTCAGGCGCCATGCCGATGCCGGGCTCTTATATGTGGCGGTGCTGTGCGATGCCACCACTGGCGGCGTGGCCGCCAGCTTTGCCATGCAGGCGGACATCATCCTGGCGGAGCCCGGCGCCCTCATCGGCTTTGCCGGCCCCCGGGTGATTGAGCAGACCACCCGGCAGAAACTGCCCCCGGGCTTCCAGCGGGCGGAGTTCCAGCTGGAAAAAGGCTTTGTGGGCAGACTGTGCCGCCGGAACGAGCAGAAGGAAACCCTGCGCAAGCTGCTGTACATGCACTCGGAGGAGGCATCATGAGCCTGATGAAACAGGTCCAGCAGGCCAGGAACAGCCAGCGGCCCAGCGCCCTGGCCTACATCAACCTGCTGGTGACGGATTTTATCGAATTGCACGGGGACAGGCGCTTTGCCGACGACCCCGCCGTGGTGGCCGGCATCGGCATGTTTGAAGGCCGCTGCGTCACCGTGCTGGCCCTGGAAAAAGGCGTGGACAACGCCGACCGCCTGCGCCGCAACTTCGGCTCCGCCCAGCCGGAGGGCTACCGGAAAACCCTCTACCACATGCGCCAGGCGGAGAAGTTTAAACGGCCCATCCTGTGCCTCATCGACACCGCCGGCGCCGCCTGCGGCATCGGGGCGGAGGAGCGGGGCCAGGGCCAGGCCATTGCGGAAAACCTGTTTGAGATGATGGGCCTCACCGTGCCGGTGATTTCCATCATCATCGGGGAGGGGGGCAGCGGCGGCGCCCTGGCCCTGGCCTGCGCCAACCGGGTCTACATGCTGGAGAACGCCATTTATTCCGTGCTGTCCCCGGAGGGGGCGGCCAGCATCATCTACAAGGACGCCGGCAAGGTGGAGGAGGCCTGCGAGGCTTTGAAACTGACGGCCCAGGACATGCTGCGCTTCGGCGTCATCGAAGGCATCCTCAAGGAGGGGCAGGACATGGTCCTGGCGCCGTCCAACATCAAAACCGCCTTCCAGGAGGCCCTGAAGGAGTTCCGGGGCATGAAGGCAGCGCAGATTCAGGAGCAGCGCTACGCGCGCTTCCGCAAGCTGGGAGGGATCTTCTCATGATTTACCTGGTCACCGATTCCACCGCCTGCATCAGCCGGGAAGAGGCCCGCGCCCTTGATGTGCTGGTGGTGCCCATGCATTTTATCAAAGGGGGCAGGGAAACCCACCAGGAAGGCTTCATTGAGGACTGGCAGCCCACAGGGGCGGAGCGCCTGGCGGAGTACAGCACAGCCCAGGCCCCCATGTCCGCCTTCAGCGAGCTGTTTGCAAAGCTCAAGCAGGAAGGCCACAAGGCCCTGTGCCTGCTGATCTCCTCCCGCCTAAGCGGCACCTACCACAATGCCCTGAAAGCGGCGGAGGAGGCAGGGCCAGATTTCATGGTGGTGGATTCCAGAACCACCGCCGGGGCCATGTACCTGCTGCTGCGGGCGGCCCGGGTGATGCTCAATGAAGGGCTGAGCCTGGAAGACTGCCTGGAGCGGCTGATGGCCCTCCGGAAGCGCACCCGCACCATCTTCACCATCCAGGACATGGAGCCCCTCAGGCGCTCCGGCCGCCTGGGCAACATGCGCTCCTCGGTGTCCACCCTGTTAAACCTGCGGCCCCTCCTGACCCTCCAGGACGGCAGCGTGGTGAGCCACTCCCTGGCCCGGGGCAAGCAGGACCAGTTGCGCCAGATGCTCCTGGGCCTGTCGGGCAAGCCCCGGGAGGTGGTGGTGCAATCCTGCGGGGACGAGGAGGCGGCGGACACCCTGGCCCGGAAGCTCAACGAGATGGGCATCAAGGTGATCCGGCGCCAGATCAACATCGTCCTGGCCATCCACCTGGGCCTGCCCATCCTGTCCAC
>DAITOE010000100.1:0-3385 GCA_036834245.1 Clostridia bacterium
CCATCCGCATGGCCAAGGAGCAGAGCCTGTCGCTGAACCCCACCAAGATTTCCGGGGTCTGCGGCCGGCTGATGTGCTGCCTGAAATACGAGCAGGAGCAGTATGAAAAATCCCGCAAGCGGCTGCCCCGCCAGGGCAAGGAGGTCATTACCCCGGAGGGCCGCGGCACCGTCACCCAGGTGAACGCCCTGCTGGAAACGGTGACGGTCCGTATCACCAAGGGGGAAACCGCTGAAATGTATTCCTTCACGGCGGACCAGGTGCAGCGCGTCAATCCCCCTGCCCCGCGGCATCCCGAAAAAGGCAAACAAGGCCAGGCAGCAGCTGCCGAGCCGCCGGTGGTTTCTGAGGACGAGGAAGAGTTCCTGGGCACCCCGGAAACCCCCGGACTGGACTTTGAGGACTAATATCACAGCTATAAAGGAGAACACCATGGGACAGAAACTGCGCAAGGACATCTCCCCGCGCTGGCGCTGGGACCTGAGCCACATGTTCAAAAACAAACAGGCCCTGGAAGACTGCGCCAAAATGATGGATGCCGGCATCCCGGAACTGGCGGCCCTGGCCGGCAAAGTGCACGAAGACCCCATGAAGGCAGTGCGGGCATCTTTCGCCTTGAGCCGCCTGGCGGGGAATTATTTCGTCTATTCCCGCATGCAGCAGGACCAGGACGGCAGCAATTCTGCCTACAAAGCCCAGATGGCCCGGGCGGAAGCCTATGCCGTCAAGGTGCGCGCAGCAGGCGCTTTCCTGGAGCCGGAGCTGTTGATGCTGCCGGAAAGCACGCTTACAAAGCTGATGGAGGACGAGGAACTGTCTGAGTACAGCGTGTTCTTTCACAAACTCCTCCGCCAGAAACCCCATATTCTTCCCCCGGAACAGGAGCAGATCCTGGCAAAAAGCGGCGAAGTCTTTGCCACCGCTTCCAGGACCTTCAACATCCTGGACAATGTGGACCTGCCCCTGCCGGAAACCCTGATGGAGGACGGCAGCAAACAGCGGCTCACCCATGCAGACTACGGCAACCGGATGCGCAGCCACAACCGGGCGGTGCGCCGGGATGCCTTTGCCGGTATGATGAATGCCTACGGGGATTTCAAGGGCACCCTGTCCACCCTGTACATCAGCAGCGTCAAAAACGATGTGCTGCAGGCTGATCTGCGCCATTACGCCAGCGCCAGGGAGGCATCCCTGAGCCAGAACGACATCCCCCTGTCCGTGTATGACAGCCTCCTGAAGGAAGCCCACAAGGCCTTTCCCATCCTGGACCGCTACATGCGTCTGCGGAAGAAGGCCCTGGGGCTTGATGAACTGCACCTGTATGACCTGTACGTCCCCATCACCGACAGCTTCCAGCTGGACCTGCCCTACCAGAAGGCAGCGAAGATGGTGAAAGACGGCTTGAAGCCCCTGGGCAGCGAGTACCAGGGTTTGCTGGAGCGGGCCTTCAGCGAGCGCTGGATTGACGTGTATGAAACCCGCGGGAAGCGCTCCGGCGCCTATTCCTGGGGCACCTACGACAGCCACCCCTATGTGCTGCTCAACCACACCGATTCCATCAACGGCGCCATGACCCTGGCCCATGAATTGGGGCATGCCATGCACAGCTACTACAGCAACCAGGCGCAGCCCTACGAAAAGGCCCAGTATTCCCTGTTTGCAGCCGAGGTGGCCTCCACCTGCAACGAGGTGCTCTTAAACCACGCCCTGCAGGAGGAATACCGGGACAACAAACAGGCCCAGCTCTTCTTCCTCACCGACCTGGCAGAAGGCTTCCGCACCACCTTTTTCCGGCAGACCATGTTTGCCGAGTTTGAGCACCTGGCGCACCAGATGGCAGAAAAAGGCGAGGCCCTCACCGACCTGAACCTGTCCAACCTGTATGAGCAGCTTAACCGGCAGTACTATGGCAGGGAGTGCGTCATCGATCCGGAGATCCGCCACGAGTGGATGCGCATCCCCCATTTCTACCGGGCGTTCTATGTGTACCAGTATGCCACCGGCTATTCGGCGGCGGTGTACCTGGCCAGCCGCATCCTGAAGGATGGCCAGAAGGCCACGGACCGGTATTTTGACTTCCTGAAGTCCGGCGGCAGCACCACCCCCATCAAGGCCCTGCAGGCCGCCGGGGCGGACATGACCAAGCCCCAGGTGGTGCGCGGCGCCATGAAGGTGTTTGAAGAAACCGTGGCCCGAATGGAAGCCCTGATGGACTGACAGAAACCCGCAACATGTGAAAACCGGCTGCAGACAACCCGCAGCCGGTTTTTCTATGCATCTTATGATATCAGACCAAGTTCCAAATCCGCTTGGCATTGTCCAGGGACACCCGGGAGGCGTATTTGGGTTCCTCAAAGCCTTCAAACTCGATGGCGATGTCGCCGTCGTAGCCGGCTTCCTTGATGGTGCCCAGGATTTCGTACATGTCCATGTCCCCCTGGCCCATGATGCTGCCCCGCAGGTAACGGCCATGGTTGGAACGGAACCAGGAGCCGGCGCAGTCAAACTCCGTGGTGTCGCCGGGATCCCGGTGGCGGATATAGAAATCCTTCAGGTGAATCATCCCGCACAGGGGTGCCAGGCGCTTGGCGGCCACCGCCGGGTCCTCATCCACGCAGACGATGTTGCCGGTGTCCAGCAGCATCCTGTAGTTGTCCCGGTTCACAGCAAGAATCAGCCGCTCGCAGCGGTCGCAGCCATTGGCGAAGAAGCCGTGGTTCTCCAGCAGGGTGGTGATGCCGTATTGCGCCGCATGCTCGCTGATGCGGCTGGCCGCCTCCACCATCCTGGGGAACAGTTCTTCAAAATACTGCACGCCGTTTTCCCCCCGGGGGCGGCGGAAGGCTGAGATGTCATGGCGCATCCTGGGCAGGCCCAGTTCTGCTGCGATGTCCACATGGCGCTTCACCCGGGCGATCTCTGACTCAAACTCAGCATCATCGGTTTTGCACAGGTCGGCCAGGATGGAGTAATTCACCAGAGGTACCCCGGCATCCCTGGAGGCCTTGACCGCCAGGTTGATGGTGTCATGATCGATGCTGCCGTCATCATGGATGAAGGTGTAGGAAAAAGGCACCAGCTCCACGCATTGGGCGCCCTGCTCCGCTGCCCAGTGGATGGCGGTTTCCAGGGTCATGCGCCCCGATTTGATTTCCTCGTTAATGGAATACAGACTCAGACCGATTCTCATGTCGCTTCCTCCTCCTTGATCGTCCCTGCCAGCATAGCCCATGCTGCGCCGTTTGCCCAGTAACTTATCACATCTGCCGCAGCTTCAGCGCTGCTGATTGATGTACTCAAAAATGGTGCGGGCCAGGGGCGCCGCATGGCGGCTGCCCTCCCCCGCGTTGTTCACCACCACGCACAGGGCGTAGGGCAGGGTTTT
>DAITOE010000100.1:3485-6838 GCA_036834245.1 Clostridia bacterium
GCGCTCTGGCCCGGCCCGGTCCAGGCCACCTCCCGGGCGGTGCGGTTGCTGGCCGGGTAGCGGGAGTTTTCCACCACCAGGTCGGAAAACAGCAGGTGGTCGTCCAGGCCAAAGCCCTGGGCCGCCTGGCGCAGCTGGGCGTCCTCCAACTCCAGTGCCAGTTTGGCGAAGGTGATGTTGCAGGACACGCTCAGCGCCTTTTGCAGGCTGATGTCCCCGTGCTTCACGTTGCCGGCACAGGTGATGAAGCGGTCCCCCACCTCATAGGCGCCGGTGCAGGTAAAGGTGCGGTTCATCACATCAGAGATGTTGGCCAGGGCTGCCGCCATGGTCACCACCTTGAAGGTGGAGCCGGGGGCACTGCGCCACTGGGTGACGTTGTTTAAATAGGGCTTGCTGGGGTCTGCGGCAATGCCTGTCATGTTCAAGGGATCGAAATTGGGGAAGCTGTTCATGGCCAGGATTTCCCCGGTGCGGTAGTTCATCACCACCACGGCACCTGATTTGCCCTGCGGAAACTGCTCCGCAATCAGGCGGGACAGCCCGCTGGACACGGACAGCCGAAGGTCGTATCCCTTGCGCATCCTGCCGCTGAAGGCAGCGGATAACCGGGTCAAGTAGCTGTCATCATAGGCATATAAGAGGTAGGACATGAAGGTCTCCACCCCGTTTTTCACGGTGCCGTCCGTCACACCCAGCAAATGCACCAGGGAACGCCTGGTCAATTCGTCTGTATGGTAGAGGCGCTGGCCCTGGTTGTTGGCGCCGGCCAGCTGGATGCCGTTGCGGTCGTAGATGCGGCCGGGCACCACCCCCTGTTTCACCTTGCGCAGGGAGGTGTTGACAGAGGAGGAAAACCAGCGGTTACCGGACACCCCCAGGCTGTAAACGCCGTAGATAATCAGGGAAACCAGCAGCAGGCTGATGCCTGCTACCGCCAGTTTAAGTTTGCCTTTCATCAGTTTCATCAGCTGTCCTCACCCAGCATGGCAATCAGCTGGTCTTCTTCCAGGCCCCGCTCGTTGGCATTGGCCACCCCCTGAAGCAGGCCCATGATGCACAGGCTGCTCACCATGGAGGTGCCGCCGTAGCTCAAAAAGGGCAGGGTCACCCCGGTGAGGGGAATTAAATTGATGTTGCCACCGATGATGACAAAGGTCTGGATGGCGATAAAACAGCTGCAGCCCAGGGCCAGCAGGGTATGAAAGCGGCTGCGGGCGCGCCGGGCCACCCCAACCCCCCGCAGAAAGATCATCAGGTACATCAGGATGACGCACATGCCAAAGATCAGCCCGAACTCGTGGAACACTGCGGCGAAGATGAAATCCGTCTCCACCTCCGGGATGACGCTGGCTGTTCCCAAGCCCAGCCCGGTGCCCCAGGGGCCGCCGTTGACCATAGCCACCATAGACTGCACTACCTGGTAGCTGATGCCATAGGGGTCCTCCCAGGGGTTTTGCCAGATGCGGACGCGGTTTTGCACATAGGTGTTCATGGTATAGCCCACCACCGCCCCCGCCCCTGCCCCCAGGGTGCCCAGGGCCAGGAAGCTGAGGCTGCCGGTGGACACATACACCAGAATCAGGGTGATGGCATAATACAGCAGGGCGGTGCCCAGGTCCTTCTGCAAAAACAGCAGGCCCAGGCAAATGCCAGCAAAGGCCAGGGCAGGCAGCACCATCCGCCGGGACAGCATGAAGGCGCAGGACAGCAGCAGGGCCACCTTGATGATCTCACTGGGCTGGAAATTGACGCCGGCAATCCGCACCCAGGCCCTGGCCCCGTTTTTCACCGTGCCAATCAACAAGGGCAGGGCCATCAAGCCGATGGACACCACCACAATCAGGGGCATGGTCCATTTGATCTGGGGCCAGAAGCGCACCACAAGCAGGCAGCCGATCATCCCCACCAGACCCACCAAATAGTTGGTTGCCTGGCCAAACCCCCGCTCGGGGTTCAGGCGGAACAGCACCAGGATGCCCAGGCCGCACAGGAAGTTCACCAAGGCCAGAAGCACCCTGTCTGCCGGAATCAGCCGGGGCAGGATGGCGCTGGCCATGAAGAACACCAAGGGCACCAGCACTGCCATCATAAAGGCCTGCCAGTCAAAGGATTTGAAGCCCAACAGCAGGTAGGCGCTGAAGAAGAACAGCATCCCCGGCAGGGTAAGCCATTTGTTTTGCTGTTTCATGGCGTCAGTCATGGCGGTGTCCCCCGCCCCTGAGGGAGCGCCGCATGCGCTTTCGGGGTTCTTCAGTAGGTTCCGGCGGGTTGAGGATCTCAGGCGGCAGGGGAGCAAACTGCCAGGTCATCTCCAGGTCATGCCCGGCAGGAGAAGGCGGCAAAGGTTCCGGATAGCTGGTCAACGGCAGATGGTCCCCCGGTTCCGGGAACACGGTGTCCGACAGGGGATACTGAACCGGTACGGACGCAGGCGCCTGGCGCTCCGGCAAATCCAGCCCTGCAAACAGGCGGAAGCGCAGGCGCGCATTGCGCAATTCCAGCACCGTGCCATGGAGGGCAACATCATCACCCTTTCGCAGCGGCTCGTTGTCCAGCAGCGCCCGGTGCTTGCGGTGGACGGGAATCAGCTTGACCCCGAAGCCAGGCCGGAAGATAAACTCCATCTCCCGCCGGTGCATGCCGGGGTGCCGGATGTCACAGCTGCGGCTGGACCCGATGAGCCCTTCCCGGGGCAGGGGCTGGGCAGTGCCGGTGTCCAGATCCACCACCTCGCCGATGAGGCCTGCATCCGGCAGCTGCCGCAAGGTCTGCCGGTAGTCCCGGTTGTCCCTGCGCATCAGGAAATAGGCGCGCAGCAACGCCACGACGATGAGCAGTACAAACCAGTACCGCAAGCCCATGGACAGCAGCTCATAGGTAGATTCTGCCATCAGCGCCCCCTTTCCTTTTTGTGACCTGTTGCATTATAGCACATCATCCCCTGATGAACAGCCTGAAAACCCGCAGGCCGTCCCGGCCATGGTTGACGGCATAAAAAAGCCACTTATAATAAAATGAAAATCAGCATGACTTCATAAGGAGGCCGGGATGAGCATACACCAGGACGCCAGACAGATTATGGACGCGGCACTGAAGGCAGCGCAGCCGGACAGCGCAGTGCAAACAGCCCTCAACAACCTTCAGATTGGGCGCACAGGCCGCCTTTTGGTGATTGCCCTGGGCAAAGCAGCCTGGCAGATGGCCAAGGCCGCTTCGGATGCCCTGGGCGACCGGATTGACAAGGGGCTGGTCATCACCAAGTACGACCATGTGAAGCACAGCCTGCCGGGCTTTATCATGCGGGAAGCCGGCCACCCCATCCCGGACAGCAATTCCTTTGATGCCACCAG
>DAITOE010000101.1:0-6837 GCA_036834245.1 Clostridia bacterium
GTTTGCCGCCGCCCCCGGGGAGCCCGGCTTCCTGGACCAGGCGCTGGGACAGCCGCCCGCCCTTATCCGGGCCTGGGGCCGCCTCAACAGCCTCCTGGGGGACAGCGGCAGCCCCCAGGTGGTGATGGGCCGGGAAGGCTTCCTGTTTTTCCGCCCGGCCCTTGACAGCGTGCTGGGCCAGGGGCTGATGTCGGACCCGGAGGTGGAGGCCCTGGCCCAGGCCCTGCATACGCTGCATCAGGCCCTGCAGGCCCAGGGCACGGCCTTCGCCCTCCTCGTTGCGCCAGACAAGGGCCAGGTGGTGCCCCAGTACCTGCCCCCCCACATCCGCCCGGTCAACCAGGAAAACAGCAACCTGAGCCGCCTGCTGACGCGGCTTTCTGAACTGGGGGTGCCTGCGCCGGATGTGCGCAACCTGCTGCAGCAGCAGGCCCAACCCGCCTATTTACCCCGGGACAGCCACTGGACTGCCTGGGGGGCTTATGTGGCCCTTCAGGAGGGGCTCTTTGCCCTTTGCATCCCGGGGCTTAAGGAGTACAGCCCGGATGATTTCAGCAAGGTAGTGCCCGCCCCCGGGGACCTGGTGCCCCTCTACCTCCCCGGCCTGGCGGACACCCAGACAGACCGGGTGCCGGAGATGTCCAGGGCCTACCGGGCCAGCCGCCCCATCCGCAGCCTGGACGACCTGAAGATCAGCACCACAGGCCCCCAGGGCGGCCCCCGCCTGCTGGTGGCCCGGGATTCCTTTGGCCGGGCCCTGTTTCCCTTCCTGGCCAATCTGGCAGGCACCCTGGAATTCAGCCGGGACTATGCCGGGCTTGCAGACCGGGCCAGGGAACAAGACGGGGTCCTGGTGGTGATTGCCCAGCGGGATTTGCCGGTGCTGCTGGACAGGCTGGGCCTGGACGAACAGCCTGCCGGGGCGGAATGACAGAAAAGGCTCCATCGTGGTACAATCAGGATTACTGATTTTTTTGGAGGGCAGCTTGGACAAGGACAGGAACCGGCGCATCGAGGCGCTGTTGGAGACGGTGCAGCGGCCCAGCCGCTATACCGGCATGGAAGTGAACCAGGTGAAGAAGGACTGGGCGGGCAAGACCACCTTCTGCTTCGCCTTTCCCGACACCTATGAGGTGGCCATGAGTCACCTGGGCATGAAGGTGATTTACGAGGTGGTGAACGCCCAGGAGGACCTCCTGTGCGAGCGGGTGATGATGCCCTGGACGGACATGATGGCAGGGCTCAGTGAACAGGACATCCCCCTCTTCTCCCTGGAGAGCCGGATGCCCCTGAATGCCTTTGACGCCGTGGGCTTCACCCTGCAGTATGAGATGAGCTATACCAACATCCTGAAGATGATGGACCTGGGGGGCATCCCCCTTTACAACCGGGACCGGGGAGAGGACATGCCCTTTGTCATCGCCGGGGGGCCCTGCGCCGCCAACCCGGAACCTCTGGCCCCCTTTGTGGACGCCTTCCTGATGGGGGACGGGGAGACCGCCACCCTCCAGATGCTGCGGGCCATCGGGGAAGGCCGGCAGGCCGGCAAAACCCGGCAGCAGATCCTGCTGGACCTGGCGGGGATTGAAGGGGCCTATGTGCCGGATCTGTACGAAGCCACCTACCAGGAGGACGGCCGGCTGGCCGCCTTTGCCCCCCGGGTGAACGAGGCCTCCCTGCCCATCCGCAAGCGGATTGAGCTGGACCTGGACACGGCCCCCTTCCCGGTGAAGGTGCCGGTGCCCTACACCCAGGCCGTTCACGACCGGATTGTGCTGGAGATCATGCGGGGCTGCACCCGGGGCTGCCGCTTCTGCCAGGCCGGCATGCTCTACCGCCCGGTGCGGGAGCGCAGCACGGAGAAGCTGTTCCAATTGGCGGAGCAGCTGGTGCAATCCACCGGCTATGAGGAGATGAGCCTGTCCAGCCTGTCCACGGGGGACTATTCCCAGCTGCTGGAATTGATCCGGGGCCTCAATGAGCGGTTCAAAGATCAGCGGGTCAGCCTGTCCCTGCCCAGTTTGCGCATTGACAACCAGCTCCAGGAGGCCCTGAGTGACACCGCCGAGGTGAAAAAATCCGGCCTCACCCTGGCCCCGGAGGCCGGCACCCAGCGCCTCCGGGACGTCATCAACAAGGGGGTCACCGAGGCGGATTTGCTGCGCACGGTGACGGAGGCCTTTGAAAGCGGCTACAGCAACGTGAAGCTGTATTTCATGATCGGCCTGCCCACGGAAACCGACGAGGACCTGCTGGGCATCGCTGACCTGGCCCGCAAGGTGGTGGGCTGCTACCACAACGTGCCCAAGGGCAAGCGTGGGAAGGGCCTTCGGGTCACCGTCTCCGCCTCCACCTTTGTGCCCAAGCCCTTCACCCCCTTCCAGTGGGCGGCCCAGGACAGCCTGCCGGAGATCCGCCGCAAGCAGTCCTTCCTGCGCAATGCCCTTAGTATCAAGGGGGTCACCTTCAACTGGCACGACCCGGAGACCAGCTTCCTGGAGGCCTGCTTCGCCAGGGGCGACCGGCGTTTGGCCCAGGTGCTGCACCGGGCCTACGAACTGGGCTGCGTCCTGGACGGCTGGAACGAGCACTTCAACTACGACGCCTGGCTGCAGGCCTTTGCCGACTGCGGCCTGGACCCGGCCTTCTACGCCAACCGGGAGCGGGACAGGGACGAGCTGCTGCCCTGGGACCTGACGGACATCGGGGTCACCAGGAAATACCTGTGGCTGGAGAACGAGCGGGCGAAGCGGGCGGAAACCACCCCGGACTGCCGGGATGGCTGCTATGGCTGCGGCCTGGCCCGCTTTGAGGGGGTGTGCTGATGAAGATGCTGGTGGTGTTTGAAAAAACCGGGCCCCACCGCTTCCTGGGCCACCTGGACCTGCAGCGGGCCATGCAGCGGGCCCTCAGGCGAAGCGGCCTGCCGGTGACCTATTCCCAGGGCTTCAACCCCCATTTGCAGCTGAGTTTCGCTGCCCCCCTGTCCGTGGGCATCGCCGGCCTGCGGGAGGTGATGGAGGTGCCCCTGGCCGCCTCCATCACGCCGGCCACCTTTGTGCGCCGCCTCAACGACACCCTGCCGGAGGGCATGAAGGCCCAGGCGGCGGTATTGCAGGAGGACAGCGTGCAAAAGGCCATGGCCCGGATGGCGGCCGCCACCTACACCTTAAAGCCCGAAACGGATTTTGACCGGCTGGCGGCGGCGGTGCCAGGCTTTTTGGCCCGGGAGAGCATCCCCTTCATGAAAAAAGGCAAGGCCGGGGAGCGGGAGGAAAACCTGAGGCCCCTGATTTACAACCTGATGGTGAAGGAGGATCACCTGATGGCGGTGCTGGCCACCTCCTCCCAGGGGACGGCCCGGGCGGACCAGCTGCTAAGCTCCCTGTGCGAATACGCCGGGGTGGATCTGCCCCGCTGCGACATCACCCGCACCGCCCTTTTGGACGACAGCTTCGTCCCCCTGGAGGGCGCGTGACACCCCCATGAAGGAGCTGCTGTTGGACGCAGCCTCCGGTCACCTGGCCCTGACCCAGGACCGGAAGCTGGTGGAATACCGGGAGCAGGCAGAGGCCGCCCCATATGCTGCAGGCGCGGTGTATGCCGGCCGGGCAGGCCGGGTGATGAAGGCCCTGGGGGCCATGTTTGTGAGCCTGGCCCCGGGGGTGGAGGGCTTTTTGCCCTTTGCGGAGATGCGGGACACCGGCATCAAGCCCGGGGACAGCCTGGTGGTGCAAATCCGCCGGCCGCCCCAGGGCAAGAAGGCTGCCTACCTCACCCAGGACATCGCCCTGGCCGGGCGCTATGCCATGCTGCTGCCCCGGGGGGATTACGCCCACGCCAGCAAGAAGGCGGCAAGCCGCCAGGCCCTGAAGCGCCTGGCCCAGCGCCTGCGGCCTATTGACTGCGGCCTGGTGCTGCGCAGCAAGGCGGAAGGCGTTGATGAAGCGGTGCTGGCGGCGGAGATTGCCCGGCTGCAATCGGATTGGGAGCGCCTGGAACAGCGCAGCCTGCACGCCCGGCCGCCAGCCCTCCTGCAGCCCGCCCTGGACGCCCTCACCCGGCTGATGCAGGACGAGAACGCGCTGCCGGAGCGGGTGATCACCAGCAGCGAATCCGCGGTGGCCCACCTGGGCCTGCCGGTGCTGGTGCATGAGGACCCCTTTTCGCTGTACGGCATCCGTCAGCAGCTGCATCAGGCCCTCAAACGCCGGGTATATTTGCCCTCGGGCGGCACCCTGGTGCTGGACCCCACCGAAGCCGCCCTGGTGATTGATGTCAACACCAGCCAGGACGCCAAAAAAGGCGGCGACCTCATCCTGCGCACCAACCTGGAGGCAGCAGTGGAGATTGCCCGCCTGCTGCGCCTGCGCCGGGCGGGGGGCATCATTCTGATTGATTTTATCGACATGGCAGACGACCAGCAGCGGGATGTGGTATCATCTGCCCTGCGCGCGGCCCTGATGGAGGACCCGGTGCCCAGCGAGGTGCTGGGCTTCACCCGCCTGGGTCTGATGGAAATGACCCGCAAAAAAATGGACACGCCCCTGCCCGCCCAAGGCGCGCAGGCCGGCACACAGGAGGACGAGGACAGCCCTGATGCGTAACCCAGTTCGCCCCGTGGCCCGGGAGGAAATCCTGCGGCAGGAGGGCATCGCCAGAGAGATCAAAGGCCGGCCGGACCGGCCCCGCAGCTACCACATCATCACCTATGGCTGCCAGATGAACGCCCACGACTCTGAAACCCTGGGCGGCATGCTGGAGCGCATGGGGATGCGGCCTGAAACCGACCGAGACCAGGCCGATTTGATTCTGTTCAACACCTGCTGCATCCGGGACAACGCCGAGCGCCGGGCCATGGGCAACATCATCTTCACCAAGGAGATCAAGAAGACCCGGCCGGAACTGCTGGTGGGGGTCTGCGGCTGCATGGCCCAGCAGGAGGGCTTCCCGGAACGCCTCAAACAGCGCTATCCCCATGTAGATTTCAGCTTTGGCCCGGGGGAACTCTACCTGCTGCCCCAGCGGCTGCTGTCGGCCCTGGAGGGCCGGCGGGAGGAAGCCTTTGCAAAAGGCGAGGACAGCACCCTGTATGAGGGCCTGCCCGTCCTGCGGCAAAGCCCCTTCTTTGCCTACCTCACCGTGATGTACGGCTGCGACAACTTCTGCTCCTACTGCATCGTGCCCTATGTCAGGGGCCGGGAGCGCAGCCGGGACCTCAAGCAGATTGTTGCCGAGGCCGAGGCCCTGGTGAAGGACGGGGTGCAGGAGATCATGCTCCTGGGCCAGAACGTCAACTCCTACGGCACCGACGGGGACGGCCCCCGCTTCCACCAGCTGCTGCGGGCCCTGGGGGAGACGGGCATCCCCCGCCTGCGCTTCATGACCAGCAACCCCAAGGACCTGTCCGAGGAGCTGATTGCCGAGATGGCCCGCAACCCCGCCATCTGCCCCCATTTGCACCTGCCGGCTCAGTCCGGCAGCGACCGGATGCTGGCCGCCATGAACCGGCGCTATACCCGGGAGACCTATTTGAGCCGGGTACAGTCCTTGCGGCGCGCCATGCCGGACATCGGCCTCACCACCGACCTCATCGTGGCCTTCCCCGGCGAAACCGAGGAGGATTTTGAGGACACCCTGTCCCTGGTCTCCGAGGTGCGCTTTGACAGCGCCTTCACCTTCATCTACAGCCCCCGCAGCGGAACAGCGGCTGCCAAGCTGCCCGGGCGGATCGAGAAGGAGACCGCAACAGACCGCATCACCCGGCTGATTGCCAGCCAGGAGGCCATCACGGCGGAGATCTTTGAAGACCTGGTGGGCCAGGAGGCCCATGTGCTGGTGGACGGCACCTCCAAGCGGGACCCCCAGCAATTGACCGGCAAAACCGGACGGGGCATCGCCTGCAATTTCGCCGGGATCGAAGACCAGATCGGGCAGATTGTCCCGGTCATCATCACCGGCCACGGCAGCAACACCTTAAAAGCCAAACAAATCAAAAAGGAGAACATTTGATGGAACACATTCTGGAAAAGGCCCGGGAACTGGGCCAGCTCATTGCCAACTCCGAGGAGTTTGCCACCATGAACAGCCTGGAGGAAAAAGCCTCCAGTAACCCCGAGGTCTCCGACCTCTATGCCAATTATGCCGACCTCCGGGACCAGATCGCCGCCCTGGAAATGGAAGAGGATGCGGACGAAGAAAAGCTGGACAGCCTGATGGACGAAGCCGAGGCCCTGGAGGACAAAATCAACCGCCATCCCGGCATCCTGGAGTTGAACCTGGCCCGCCTCACCTTCAACCAGATGATGCAGCGCATCAACCGGGCCCTGCAGGTGCAGCTCACCGGCGAGGACGAGTTTGCCGAGGAGGGCGGCTGCGCCCCCGAAGGCTGCGCCGGCTGCAGCGGCTGCGGCAGCGATGCCAGATAATAAATCCTGAATTCATCCAGCCCCGGGAGATTCCCGGGGCTTTTAGTGTCGACAAAGTGTCTGCGGACACTTTGTCGGTTAGGAGGAACGGGCATGTTCGCCTGGTCACTTCGTTCCCGGCCGGCGAACATGCGTGGAATGGTTTGCTGCGCAAACCGCCCCGCCCGAGCGGCAGAGCCGCTCGATACGATTTCACTCAGAGGGCTGTGCCCTCTGAAACTCCCCTTTGATATGGTTTTTTTCATATCCTGAAAATCGCTGATAACATCGAAACAGGCACAGCCACTTGGATGTGCAGGGTGGGGCGGTCTTCCGCAAGGGACGGCAGCTTATGCAGCCCCAGGGCGGTGAACCGTTAGTGTAAAGTTGTTGTAGGCGGGAACCTCCCCATACAGGGTGACGCAGCCCG
>DAITOE010000102.1:0-6746 GCA_036834245.1 Clostridia bacterium
CTTCATTCAACAAAATAAACACCTGACCATTCAAGAACTAAGTGTGCTATTGGGTGTTTCAAAGCCAACTGTTGAAAGGGATCTGGCCAAGCTTAGAAAAGATAAAAGGATTGAATACATAGGCAGCTCAAAGGGAGGCCATTGGAGCCTTATGAACTGATAGTGAAATGTGCGTTTATCGATTCGTCCAGTATTGCAATACCTGCCGCCCCAACACCAGGGCAAGCAATCATCATCAGGAAAAAGGGGACCGGGGCCGGTGGCCCCGGTCGGGGGTTTGGGGGTGAAACCCCCAAGCCGTTTCTTCCTCGTCCCTACTCCGCCATCCCCTTGAAGGCTTCCAGCAGATTCTTTGCAGCGTCTTCCGCTGCTTCCATGCTGTCCGGGTGGCTGATGCCCACGTAGAACTTGATCTTGGGCTCGGTGCCGGAGGGCCGGGCGCAGGCCCAGGCGCCGCCTTCCAGGTCGAAATAGACCACATCGGAGGACGGGAAGGTGAGGGCGGTGGTCTGGCCGTCCTTCGTGACGGTGCGGGCCAGGTAATCCCGGACTGCCAGGACCTTGAGGCCGCCGATGCTGTCCGGGGCGCTGCCCCGGAGGGTGCCCATGATGGACAGGATTTTGTCGGCGCCTTCCTTGCCGGGGTAGGTGCCGGACCAGGTGGTTTCGATGTAATAGCCGTATTTTTGGTAGATCTGCTGCAGGCGCTCATACAGGGTGATGCCCTCGTGCATGCAGACGCAGGCGGCTTCCGCCACCAGGAGGGCGGCGTTGACGGCGTCCTTGTCCCGGACATCGGTGCCGGAGAGGTAGCCGTAGGACTCTTCAAAGCCAAAGAGGAAGCTGTGGCTGCCGGTCTTCTCAAACTCCAGGATTTTTTCGCCCACGAATTTGAAGCCGGTAAGCACTTCAAAGAGGGTGACGCCGTAGTCCTCGCAGATGGCCCGGGCCAGGTTGGTGGACACGATGGACATGATGACGGCGCCGTTTGCAGGCAGGCTGCCCTTCTGTTTCCTGGAGGAGAGGATGTGGTGCAGCAGGATGCTGGCGATCTGGTTGCCGTTTAAGGTGATGAACTGGCCCTCGGGGTTTTTGACGCAGACCCCCAGGCGGTCGCAGTCGGGGTCGGTGCCCATGATGACGGTGGCGCCCACCTCCTCTGCCAGGGGGATGGCCAGAGTGAAGGCGGCGGGGTCCTCGGGGTTGGGGGATTTGACGGTGGAGAAATTGGAATCGGGAAGCTCCTGCTCCTTCACCACGGTGATTTTGCTGATGCCGGCTTCCTTCAGGGCCCGGCGCACGGGCAGGTTGCCGGAGCCGTGGAGGGGGGTGTAGACGATCTTCAGGTCCGCCCCCACCTGCCGGACCAGCTCCGGCCTCACCATGAGTTTGAGCACCATGGCGGTATAGGCATCGTCCACTTCAGGGCCGATGATCTCAAGCAGGCCTTGTTCCAGTGCCTCTTTTTCGGGCATGGGGAGGGCCTCTTCAAAGGTGAGCTTGCGGATGAAGGCTGTGACCTGTTCGGCCTTGTCCGGGGGCAGCTGGCCGCCGTCCCAGTCGTAGACCTTGAAGCCATTGTACTCCGGCGGGTTGTGGCTGGCGGTGATCACCACCCCGGCGTCGGCCTGCAGGTGGCGCACGGCGAAGGAGAGGAGGGGGACGGGCCTTAGGCTGTCAAAGAGGTAGGCCTTGATGCCCCGGGCGGCCAGGACCAGGGCGGTCTCCCTGGCGAAGCGGCCGGAAAACTTGCGGGAGTCAAAGCCGATGGCCACGGACTTGCGGGGCTTGGTGGGGTCGCTGTTTAAAAGGTCGGCCAGGCCGGCGGCGGCCCTTCGGATGGTGAAGATGTTGATGCGGTTGCGGCCGGCGCCGATGATGCCCCGCATGCCCCCGGTGCCGAAGGCCAAGTCCTGGTAGAAGCGGTCCTCCAGGGCCTTTTTGTCGGTTTTCACGGCCTGCAGCTCCAAGGCCAGGTCCTCTTCCTCCCGGGTCAGGTTGACCCACTGCTGGTAGTATTGTTCAAACGCCATGGCTGCCGCCTCCTTTTGTTATTTTCATTGTCTGGGCTTATTATAGGCCACCGGATGGCAGGCTGCAAGCACAGCCTGCTGATCACCTGGTCTTGCAGCTTTTGCGGCGGCGGAAAAATCCCAGCCCGGGCCTATGAATCATCGATGCAAATTGATTGACTTTGTAATGAATTTGTAATAGACTGTCGAATAGATAATTGTCACTTGGCACACGAGTGAGGGTCTGGAGGATAAAATGGGCATGGAACAATACAAATGGGCAACCGGCATCCGCCGTCTGCTGTGCGCAGCCCTGGCGCTGAGCCTGCTGTGGTCGATTTTTCCGGCCATGGCGGCAGAGCCCAGCCACGGGGTGGTCACCGGGGACAGGGTGCTGTTCCGCAAGGCAACCAGCGGCAGCGACTACTGGGACCACCTGGACCGTGGCTGGGTAGCCAAGATCCTGGAAGAAACCAAGGACAGCAAATACACCTGGTACAAGGTGGAAACCAACATCCCTGTGGCCTTAAGCCGCAGCTATGTGGGCTATATCCGGGGGGATTTCTTCCGGAAGCTGACAGCGGAGGAGGAGGCCACCTGGCTGGTGAACAAGCCCCAGCCCTACAAGGCCCTGTTTGAAAACCCGCCCATTGTGACGGCCTCCCCCAGCCCCGCGCCCACCGGCACCACCGCCGCCCCGGTGACCACCCCCGGCCTCACGGGGGACCACGGCCTGGTGGCTGTGGCTGGTGCCAACCTGCGCCGGGAACCCGACGGCAACAGCATCACCGCCCTGCAGAAGGACCAGCTGGTGAAGATCCTGGCCTTCCCCGCCAGCGGCAACCCCTGGTACAAGGTGCAGATCCTGGGCACCGGCAACGGCGACGCCCTGACCGGCTACCTGCAGACGGACCACCTGCGGGTTTTGACCCAGGCCGAACTGGACAACCTCCAGACAACGGCCGCCCCGGCCACCACGGCCCCTGCCGGCAGCGCCACCCCGCCCCCGGCGGACACCGATGCAGCCGGCACCCTGCAGATTACCAAGACCAGCACCAACCTCAGGAAGGAGCCCGGCGGCACCTCCCTGTGGCAGTACCCCATCGGCACGGTGCTGCCCTACCACGGCGCGCCGGTGTTCTCCGGCGGCTATTACTGGGCCAAGGTCACCGACAGCCGCCGCAAGCTGGAAGGCTATATCCGCTCGGACTGCTACATGATCACCAGCGGTGAGATCCAGGACACCCCCCAGCCCACCGCCAGCCCCACCCCCGGGCCCACCACCAACGCGGTGCGGATCACCCTGGGGGGCACCAATCTGCGCCAGGCCCCCGGCGGCACCGTGGTGGGCGTCCTGGCCCGTGGCCGGGTGCTGCCCTTCTACGGCACCCCCACCGCCCAGGGCAGCTACAACTGGGTGTATGTCTACGATGATGAAAGCAAGGAATACGGCTATGTGCGCTCGGACTGCTACGAGTTTGTCTCCGGCGCCCCGGTGGTCACCGCCAGCCCCACCCCCAGCGTCACCAACGCCCCGGCGGTGGGCACCCTCACCCTGATCAAGGGCGGGGTCAACCTGCGCAACGCCCCCTCGGGGAAGACCATCGCCCAGCTGGACCGGGGCCTGGAACTGGGCTACACCGCCCATGTGCAGCAGGACGGCTTCACCTGGTACCTGGTGAACAGCCCCAAGGGCGTGGGCTATGTGCG
The DNA here is from genome assembly GCA_036834245.1 of Clostridia bacterium. Lineage (GTDB taxonomy): Bacteria > Bacillota > Clostridia > Christensenellales > Aristaeellaceae > UBA6115. Next base: position 3,723 of record DAITOE010000102.1, read on the forward strand.
CTCGGACGTGGTGCGGGTGAACACCGGCGCCACCCCGGCCCCCACCACCGGCCCGGTGGTGACGGACCCGCCCGCCCCCATGCAGGGCTATGTGGTCACCATCAAGTCTGAAATCAACCTGCGCCAGCGGGCCAACCCCATCGCCCCGGTCCTGGGCCGAGTGGACAAGGCCCAGGTGCTGGCCTTGACCGGCGCTATCCAGACCGCCAACGGCTACAACTGGTACCCGGTGATGGTCAACGGCATCGCGGGCTTCCTGCGGGGGGACTGCGTGCGCCAACTGAGCAACGCCGAGGTGGCGGATTACTTGAACCACGGCAAGCAGCCGGATCTGACGGCCCCCGGCGGCTCTGACCCGGTGGTGGAGACCGGCTATGTCCTCACCACCACCACCAGCGTCAACGTGCGGGCCTCGGCCAGCCAGGACGCCCGCACCCTGGGCCAGATTCCCGATGCGGGCACTGCCTTCCCCCTCCTGGGGACGGTCACCTCCGGCGGCCGGCTGTGGTACCGGATCTCCTACTTAAACCAGGAAGGCTACCTGCTCTCCTCCGTGGCCCGGATGATGAGCCAGCAGGAGTACCTGGACTACATCAACAACCTGCCCAGCCCCAGCCCCACCCCGGCACCCACCCCGGTGCCCCCGGCGGAGGAGATGAGCCAGACCGCCATCACCAACATCCGCAACGTCATCATCCGCTCCGGCCCCGGCTCCCAGAACCGCAACCTGGCGGTAATCTACAAGAAGGACTCCATCGTGCGCCTGACCGGCGCAGCCCAGGCCGTGGGCACTGAAACCTGGTACCCCGTGCGGGTGAGCGGCATCAACGGCTGGATCCGGGGCGACCTGCTGCGGGTGCTGACCCTGGCGGAGGAAAAGGCCCTGAAGGACACCGGCGACCCGGATGCCCCCAAGCCCGCCACCTACCGCACCCTGCAGTACGGCTCCACGGGCGAGGACGTCACCCGGCTGCAGCAGGAGTTGAGCCGCACCGGCTACCTGCAGTCCGCGTACGTCACCGGCGTATACAACCAGCAGACGGTGGAGGCGGTGAAGGCCTTCCAGAAGGCCAACGGCCTGGTGGTGGACGGCGCAGCCGGCAGCGCCACCCAGCACAAGATGTTCAACACCGTGCCGGAGGACACCTACAACCCCGGCGGCGGCAGCACCGTGTCCCCGGCGCTGAACCCCGTGGAGTTGGTGGACTGGTACACCGGCGACATCAACACCTTCTGGGGCAAGGGGGAGGTGGCCGTGATGACCGACGTGAACACCGGCATCTCCCTGCGCATCAAGCGCTGGTCCGGCGGCTACCACGTGGACGGCGAGCCCCTCACCAAGGCGGACACCGCCGCCCTCAACCGCATCTACGGCGTGAAGACCTCCCAGGAAATCCTGGAGAAGAACCTCTACCAGCGACGCCCCCTGTGGATCACCCTGAAGGGCCGCACTTTCGCGGCCAGCCTCTACGGTGTGCCCCACAACTACCCCCAGGGGGACACCATCCCGGACAACGACTTCAACGGCCAGCTGTGCGTCCATTTCTACAACAGCCGGACCCATTCCTCCGGCTCCGTGGACAGGGGCCACATGAGCGCCATCCAAAAGGCTTATGACGCAGCGCCCAGCAAGAAATAAGGCGCAGGTCATCATCATCGGCGGCGGGGCTTCGGGCCTCGCCGCCGCCTGTGTATTGGCCCGGGCCCAGGTTCCCTTCCTGCTGCTGGAAAAAGAGCACAAGCTGGGCCGCAAGCTGCTGGCCACCGGCAACGGCCGCTGCAACCTGATGAACCTGGGGCCGCCGGTGTACTTCGGCGACAACCGCTTTGCAAGCCGGGTGCTGGCCGCCTGCGGGGCGGCTGAGGTGGGGGAGTTCTTCACCGGTCTGGGCCTTGCCTTCTTTGAGGAGGAACTGGGCCGGGTCTACCCCAATACCCGCCAGGCGGCCACCGTGCTGGACTGCCTCACCGCGGGCTTCATCAACAGCCCCGGCGCACAGGTGATCACAGGGGTGCAGGTGACCGGCCTGCGCCAGATGGGCGCAGGCTTTGAGGTGATGACCGCCTCAGGGGAGCGCCACCAGGCGCCCCGGATCATCCTGGCTGCCGGCGGCCCTGCCGCCCCCAAGCTGGGGGGCAGTGCCCTGATGGCTCAGGAATTGACCCGGCTGGGCCATCCCTTGCAGCCCTTCTTCCCGGCCCTTTGCGCCCTCACCACGGAAACCAGGCCCATCAGGGGCTTAAACGGCCTGCGGGTGCCGGCCTATGTGACGCTGCTGCATGACGGGCTGCCTGTAAGCACAGCCGCCGGGGAACTGCTCTTTGCCAACTACGGCGTCAGCGGCCTGTGCGCCATGCAGCTGGCAAGGGACGCAGAAACCGGCCTGGCCGCCGGCAAAAAGGTGGAAATTTCCCTGGACTTCGCCCCCCTGCTGGGCCTGGCCCCCGCCCTGATGCGCCGGCTGGAACCGGCAGAGCTGGCGGGCGGGGGCCATCAGGCCGCCGCCTTGGACTTGCTGACAGACCGCCTGAATACCCTGGGCCGGGAGCGGCTGTACACCGGCCTTTTGCCCTGGGCCATGGCGGAGAAACTTCAAAACCTGCCCATCCGGGAGGCAGCCCAGTGGCTCACCGGCCTGCGCCTCGACGTCACCGGCACCCAGGGCCTGGATAATGCCCAGGTGGCCGCCGGGGGCATCGATTGCCGGGACATCAGCCCCCTCACTCTGGAATCCAAAAGGGCTCCGGGCCTGTACATCTGCGGCGAAATCCTCAACGTGGACGGCGACACCGGGGGTTATAACCTGCTGTTTGCCTGGGCCACGGGGATTCTGGCAGGGCGGGCGGCAGGACGGGGTTAGGGACCGGGAGACGGGGGACGAGGGACGAGGAACGTTCTGGGGCTTCACCCGCAAGCTCAATCGTCGCAGGCCATCGTTCGCGGGGCTCACTCGTCCTGCTCGTTTCGCGTGACTCCTCCGCCTGCCTTCATCCGCCACTGGCGGCGGCAGGCTCCGTCCCCCC
>DAITOE010000103.1:0-6741 GCA_036834245.1 Clostridia bacterium
GAAGAAGGCGTGCGTTCCCGGGTGTCCGACAAGGGCAACACAGATACCGAGAAAATCGACCCCATTGGCCACAATTGGGATGATGGCAAAGTGGTCAAGGAACCCACCTGCACCGAAAAGGGACAGAAGCTGTTCACCTGTAAAAACGATCCCACGCACACCAGGACTGAAGACATCGATGCCCTGGGTCATGAGTATGAGCCCGGCAAAATCATCAAGGCAGCAACCTGCCTGGAGGAAGGCCAGCAGGAGTTTGTGTGCAAGCATGATCCTGATCACACGGAAATCCGTCCCATCAAACCCACAGGCCATGATTGGGGCGAGTGGAAGCCCGTAAAGGCAGCCACCTGCACCGAAAAGGGCATGGAAGAACGCGTCTGTAAGAACGACCCCACCCACAAAGAAACCCGCGAAATCCCCATGCTGGCCCACAAGAAGGGCGAATGGGTCGTCACCATCCAACCCGACCCCGCAAAGAAGCTGGACGGCGAACGCGTCAAATATTGCACAGTCGGCGGTGAAATTCTGGAGACCGAAGTTATTCCCTACTCCACCACCACCTACTTCCCCAACAACACCGCCTCCACCCAGGGCCTCCGTTTCCGGGACGTGAAGCCGGAACTGGGCCGCAAGTGGTTCATGTTCACCCCGCTGGACCTGTCTGCAGACGGCGAGCAGGTGATCCCCATCATCGCCTCCAACGCCTATTTTGTGGGCAAGGCCATGGTCAACGTGGCGGATGGCGCTGTGACGGTCACCTATGAGTTCCCCAAGGCCGTGAAGGTCAAGAGCGAGTTCCTCACCCTCTTTGCGGACCTGGCTTCTGTCACCGCAGTGGATCCTGCCGCCCTGGCAGAGCAGGCCTACACCTTCGGTGAACCCATCAACATCGAGGAAGCCCTGGCTGGGGACACCAAGGTGCTGCTGTATACCAATTTCGTCATCGACTACAACGACAGCATCCCGGGCGTCACCCGCTTCTTCACCGGCAACAAGGGCTACCAGGCTACCATCGCCGCCATGAAGGAACTGATGGACTAATTCAGCCTGCGCAGCATCCTTTCTACACCTCAAACAACAGCTTGCCCGCTGGCCGGGCAAGCTGTATTTTTATTGTTTTTCGGATGTATCCCCATTATCCTGCAATCCGAGGCTTGCAAATTTTGGCAAAATAGCCTATGATTGCTCCATCAAGAAATTGAAAGTATTTTTCACACACACTGAAAATACTTTTCACCAGGAGCAAAATGCAAAAACAAACCATCTTGAATTCGCCCTTGGAGAGAAAGCGTGTAGGCCTGCGCATCTGGCGCAACCGCTACATCTATTTGATGATCCTGCCGGTGGTCATCTACCTGGTGCTGCTCAAATACATGCCCATGTGGTTCTTGCGCAGCGCATTTTATGACTACAAGCTGCTGCAGGGTTTTGACAGCAAGTTCGTGGGCTTCAGCAATTTCACCCGGCTGTTCAACAACCCCAACCTGCTGCGCTACATCGGCAATACGCTGAAACTCAACCTCAGCGCCCTCTTGATTCTCTTCCCGGCCCCCATCATCTTTGCCATGCTCCTGGGGCAGCTGCGCTCCGCCCGCTACCGCAAGACGGTGCAGACCATCAGCTACCTGCCCCATTTCGTTTCAACGGTGGTGCTGGTATCCATGATCACCACCCTGATTTCCCCCAGCATCGGGTCCCTGGCTGCCCTGGCCAAATCCCTGGGGCGCACCCCGGTCAACTACCTGTCCTCCCCGGAGTATTTTGTGCCCATCAACGTCATCTCCGGCTTCTGGCAGGCGGTGGGCTGGGAATCCGTTATCTATGTGGCCGCCCTGGCCGGGATCGACCCCGAGATGTATGAGGCGGCCCGGATTGACGGCGCCAACCGCTGGGCCCAGGCCATCTACATCACCCTGCCCAGCCTGGCCACCACCATCATCCTGCTGCTCATCATGCGGGTGGGCCGGATGCTGGACATCAACTTTGAGAAGGTCTACCTGCTGCAGAACAACCTGAACCTGGCGGCCTCTGAAATGCTGCCCACCTTCGTGTACAAAACCGGCATCGAAGGCCGCAAATGGGGCTATGCCACGGCGGCGGGCCTGTTCAACTCTGTCATCAGCGTGGTGCTGGTCATCGGCGCCAACTATGTCAGCCGCCGCTACTCAGAGACCTCATTGTTTTAAGGAGCGACAGCAGCCATGCAAAGAACACACAAGAAACAACATCATGAGTTCATCCGCCGCGGGCCGGGGGCGAAAGCCTTTGATGCCGCCAACTGGCTGTTCATGCTCCTCATGTGCGCCATCTTTCTGTATCCGCTGTTGAACATGCTGTCCATCTCCATGAGCAACCAGTTCGCGGTGCTCAGGGCCGATGTCACCTTTTACCCCAAGGGGCTGGACCTGTCCAGCTACAAGCTGATCTTTGAAAACAAGGACATCTGGAATTCCATCATGAACAGCCTCTTCGTGGCCCTGGTGGGCTGCCTGTGCAGCCTGCTGCTCACCTCCCTGGCCGCCTACCCCCTGGCCTTCGGGGATTTTTACGGGAAAAAGCTGTTCAACTTCCTCATCCTCTTCACCATGTGGTTCAACAGCGGCATCATCCCCATCTTCCTCACCATCCGCCAGCTGGGCCTGCACAACAGCCTTTGGGCGCTGATCATCAACGCCATGCTCACCGCCTACAACGTGGTGATTGTGCGCAGCTATTTCCAGTCGGTGCCCATCTCCATTGTGGAATCCGCCCGGATGGACGGCGCCAATGATTTCCTCATCCTCTTCCGGCTGATTCTGCCCCTGTCCAAGCCCGTGTTGGCCACGGTATCCCTGTGGATCATCGTGGGCCACTGGAATGACTACCTGCATCCCATGCTCTTTTTGGCCAACCGCAGCAAATACACCCTGCAGCTGGTGCTCAAGGAGCTGGTGCTCAACGCCGAAGCCTCCATCCACAACATCTCCGTCACCGGGGATGCCACCACCTCCGGCGCTGCGGCCCTGGGCCAGCAGGTGCGCAACGGGGTCCTGGTGGTGTCCATGATCCCGATGGTGATTCTCTACCCCTTTGTACAGCGCTTCTTCATCTCCGGCGTCATGCTGGGCTCTGTCAAAGGTTGATTTCCGGTTATCACAGGGCAGTTGACCCTGGAAACAAATAGAAAAGGAGGGTTTTTACATGAAGAAAATCCTGGCTCTGATCCTGGCCTCCGTGATGCTGCTGTCCGTTGGGACAGCCCTGGCGGAGAAAAGCCCCAACCTGTATTTTGACGAGGAACTGTCAATCAAGGGCATGGGCGTCCACTTCAACAACTATCCCACAGAGTTTGACGGCACCTATTATTTCCCCACCATCCTCGAGCGCACCAACGCCCGGGTGGAGATTGACTGGCGCGTGGCGGACGGCTACGGCACCCAGGTGGCCGCGGTGCTGGCCTCCGGTGAACTGCCGGACATCCTGGGCGCCGGCGAGTACGGCGTATCCAACCTGGTCAGTGAAGGCGCAGTCATCGCCCTGGACGACTACCTCCATTTGATTCCCAACATTGTGGAAGCCGTGGGGGAGAACCGCATGGCCAACTGGCGCAGCGCCGACGGGCATGTCTACACCATCCCCACCATCGTGGACGTCCCCGGCTCCCAGTCCGTCATGGTCCGCCAGGATTGGCTGGACAAGCTGGGCCTGGCCCAGCCCGAAAGCTGGGACGAGTGGCTGGCGGTCTGGCGCGGCATCCGCGACAACGACATGAACGGCAACGGCGACGCCACCGACGAGATTCCCCTGGCCCTGGAAAAGGGCGGCGACGGCCAGCGCTGCCTGGCAGCCCTGCTGAACGCCTTTGGCATCGCCGCATCTGCGGACACCCAGTTCTGCGTGCTGGAGGACGGCACCTACACCCTGGTCTACGAGCATCCCCGCTATCCGGAGTTCCTGGAAGCCGTGCAGAACCTCTACAAGGAAGGCCTGCTGGATCAGGAATTCGCCACCCGCACCCAGGCGGAACTGTTCACCGCCATGGACTCCAACCTGGTCGGCACCGCCATGACCTGGGCCGAGCGCGCCAAGCTGTCCACCTACACCAACCGTGAAGGCGGCGCAGAAGACGCCCTCTGGGCCTGTGTGGCCCCCATCACCGGTCCCCACGGCGACCGCATGACCCAGGAGCGCAACGCGGTCACCGGCGTGTGGTGCATCACCACCGCGGCTGAAAAAGCCGGCAAGGTGGAGGACATCCTGCGCCTGTTCAACTGGAACTACTCCGAGGAAGGCCTCATCCTGTACAACTTCGGCATCGAAGGCGTGCACCATGATGTGGTGGACGGCAAGTACATCTTGAAGCCCGAGTATGTGGCCAACGGCTTTGTGGACTACCGCGCTGCGGGCATGGAGTACGAGCCCTTCGGCGGCCGCTGGTTCACCGACGCCTTCACCCAGTGCCTCTTCGCAGGCAAAACCCTGGAGGAGCTGGATGACGCCTCCCAGTCCTTCTACAACGGCCTGGCTGTTGTGAACAACGGCTTCTTCTATGCCATGCCCCAGACCCTGGCCACCGAGGCCTACACCGAGTACGCAGGCGAGGTCATCCGCGGCGGCGTGGCCGTCATCCGGGACCAGGCCATTGCCGGCCAGATCAGCCTGGAAGAGTTCTTCAAGCAGTACGAGGCTCTGAAGCCCATGGGCCTGCAGGACATCCTGGACGAAGGCGCAGCAGCCTACGCCAAGCTGTCCGGCAAATAATTCCACTCAACCCCGGGCCCGGCGGCTTCGCCGGGCCCTTTCCTTCAGGAGGCGCAATGCGGTTTCCCCACCAGGTCATGATTCACTCAGCCTTTATTCAGGCTGGCAGTCAGCTTGCAAGCTGGCTGTCTGCGCTGGGGGTTGCGACCGCTTCCGGTGCCTTCCTCATCCATATCAAGAAAGACCCCGCCCTGGGCGAAGGCTTTGCCATCCAGGCGGGGGAGGCCGGCGTACGCATCGCCTCCGGCAGCCCCGGCGGGGCGGTCTATGGGGTGTATGCCTTTTTGGAAGAGATGCTGGGCTGCCGTTTCCTGGCGGAAGACTGCATCCTGCTGCCCCAGGGCCCCTTGGAGCTGAAAACCGGGGAATACAGCAGCGCGCCTGCCTTTTCCTACCGGGAATTGTACTGGCGGGGCGCGCTCCCGGCGGATACCGCCCTGCAGCTGCGGCTCAATGCCTCCCGCGGCGGCCTGCCCCGGGAGCTGGCGGGTGGCCCCCGGTTTTACAACTACAGCCACAGCTTTGATGCGCTGGTGGACCCGGAGGTCTGGTTTGACAGCCACCCGGAGTATTTCTCCCTGGTGGGGGGCGTCCGCCAGAAGGAGCAGAGCCAGCTTTGCCTCACGAACAAGGAAGTGCTGGCCCTGGTGATTGACAAGGTCCGCGCCTGGATGCGGGAGCACCCGGACTGCAACGTCTTTTCCGTCTCCATGAACGACTGGTATGCCCCCTGCGAATGCGCGGCTTGCGCCGCCATCGACGCCCGGGAGGGCAGCCAGTCCGGCAGCCTGCTGTCCTTCATCAACCAGGTGGCGGATGCGGTCCAGGCGGAGTTCCCGGACAACTTCATCCACACCTTTGCCTATCTGTACGGCCGCAAGCCGCCCCGCACCCTTAGCGCCCGGGACAATGTGATCATCCGCCTGTGCCCCATTGAGCGCTGCTTTTCCCACGGGATTGATGTCTGCGGGGCAGAGGCCAGGCTCATTGATGTGAAAGCCGCCAGAACGGCCCCTTTTTCAGAGGGCGGCAGCTTCCGCAGCGACCTTCAGGGCTGGGCCCAGGCCTGCAGGCACCTGTACATCTGGGACTACACCACCAATTACGCCAACTACCTCCAGCCCTTCCCCAACCTGCAGGGGCTCAGGCAGACGCTGCAGTGGTACAGGGACCAGGGGGTGAGCGGGGTCTTTCTGCAGGGCAATTATTCCCCCGGGCAGGCCAGCGCCTTTGCGGCACTGAAGGTCTATGTGATGGCCCGCCTCCTCTGGGACCCGGAGGCAGACCTTAATCAACTGACATTACGGTTTGTGACTGGCTATTATGGCAGCAAGGCGGCGCCCCTGGTGCTTGCCTATCTGGCGCTGGCGGAGGAAGCGGTGCGCGGCCATCACATGAGCCTCTATGACGGCCCGGACGCGCCCTATTTTGCAGGCGGCTGGCTGCAGCGCGGTGTCGCTTTGCTGGAGCAGGCGCTGGCATTGACGGCGGACCCCCTGCAGCGCCAGCGGATTGAACGGGAGCTGCTCTCGCCGCGCTATGTCCTGCTGGCGGCGTCGCCAAGCGATGCGCCCGGCCGCGCTGCCCGGGTGGACAGCTTCGCGGCTAACTGCCGCCGCCTGGGCATTACAGAGCTGTTTGAGCGCCGGGAGCTGCAGGCCTCCTTTGACTGCCTGAAAAAAAGCCGCTATGCCCGGGACCGCAGCGACGTCCCCTACACTGTTTACCGTTTATGATACTGGACTCAATCTTTAGCGCTTCCATGAGCAGGCCCTTTTTCGCCACCGCTTTGACTCATTCAGTCAGCGTAGGCTGCGACTACGCCTCCTTCATTCGTCTTTGCGGGTGACAAAAAATTGCTCGGCCCATGAGTGCGTTATAGTTTTCGTCCAGTATAACAATTTTTCTCAGGAGGTATCCATGTTCAGACCTGCCCACGTCCTCAGCGGCATCGACCAGATTCACTGCAATGACCACCTGCTGTCCGGGCGCCGCATCGGC
>DAITOE010000104.1:0-1538 GCA_036834245.1 Clostridia bacterium
GAATTGCTGGACACTCCCGGGCTGCTCTGGCCCAAGCTGGATGACCCGGTGGCTGCCCGCAGGCTGGCCTATATCGCAGCCGTCCGGGACGAGGTGGTGGATGTCTTTCACCTGGCTCTGTCCCTTTTGGATGAACTGATGGACATCGCGCCCCAGGGCCTGATGAACCGCTACAAGATTGCAGATGTCAGCCTCAGGGGCCAGGAATTGCTGGAAGAAATCTGCCGCAACCGGGGGTTTTTAATCCGGGGCGGGGAAGTGGACCTGGACCGGGGCGCTGTCTGCGTGCTGGATGAGTTCCGGGATGGCAGGTTGGGCCGCATCACCCTGGAAACCCTTGAGGAATAAGCCTTGACCAAATCAGAGCGCATGGAACAGGCCTACCGGCACGACCTGGCACTGTGGGAACAGGGCCTTGTTTTTGCCGGCATTGATGAGGCCGGGCGCGGCCCATTGGCCGGCTGCGTCACAGCCGCCTGTGTTGTGATGCAAAAGGAACCCCGCTTGCCAAATATTTACGACTCCAAGCACCTGAGCGAAAAACAGCGCAGCGAGGCCTTTGAACGCATCCGGGAGCAGGCGCTGTTTGTGGGAGTGGGCCATGTGGAGGCGGATGAAATCGACCGCATCAACATCCTGGAAGCTACCAGGCTGGCCATGCGGAAGGCCGCCGCAGGGGCGCCTGTTGACACCTTCCTGGTGGACGCAGTGGCGGACATCGGCCTGTCTGGCCGGGAATTGCCCCTCATCGGCGGCGACGCAGCCAGCTACAGCATCGCGGCCGCGTCCATCATCGCCAAGGTGACCAGGGACCGCCTGATGCAGGAGCTGGATGCCATGTACCCGGCCTACGGCTTTGCCCGTCACAAGGGCTATGGCACCAGGCAGCACATGGACGCCATCCGCCAGCTGGGCCCCTGCCCGGCCCACCGGAAAACCTTCCTCACCAGGATCCTTGCGCCATGAGCCGCTATCTGTCAGGTCTTGCCGGGGAAGAACAGGCAGCCCAATACCTGACGCAACAGGGCTTTTCCCTGCTCAAAAAGCGTTTTAGAAGCCGGCACGGGGAAATCGATTTGATTGCCAAGCGGGGCAATCTCTTATATTTTATTGAGGTGAAGTATCGTCCGGAGGGCAGGCTCGGGTCCGGCATGGAAGCCATCACCCCTGTAAAACAGCGCAGGCTGCTGGATGCAGCCCACGCCTACCTGGCACAGCACCCTGCCCCCTGGCGCCTGGCCTACCTGGAGATTACACGGGCGGGCATCCTCCTGCGCGAGGATGTCCTCCATGAGCAGTGAGGTTTGACATGAAGAAGAAGCGTGTGGTTCTGGCCGGCATCCTCCTGCTGGTCCTGCTGCTGGCTCTCTGGCTGGCTTTTGGCCGCCAGCCCGCAGCGCCTGTGGAATACGGCGTTGAGCTGCTGACCAACGGCAGCTTCGAACAGGTGACCAGCGAAGGCTTGCCCGCGGGCTGGCTGCCGGAAAGCTACCTGGGCTACAGTGATGTGACCCAGTTTGATGTGTCAGAAGGCCGGG
>DAITOE010000104.1:1638-6741 GCA_036834245.1 Clostridia bacterium
GAAAGCTACCTGGGCTACAGTGATGTGACCCAGTTTGATGTGTCAGAAGGCCGGGCGGGCAGCGGCATCACCATCACCAACCACGCGCCTAATGATGCCCGCTTTGTCCAGAGCGTCAAGGTGGCCCCCAACACCCAGTACCGCTTCAGTGGCTACATCAAAACCGCGTCTGAAGGAGGGCGGGGGGCCAATCTGTCCGTCCAGGATGTCTACGCATTCAGCGAGGCGCTGTTCCAGACGGAGGGCGAATGGCAGTATGTGGAGTTTTACGGCCGGACAGGCGCCAAGCAGCACCAGGTGACCTTGTTTGCCCGCCTGGGGGGCTACTCGGGGGAAGCGGCCGGCGTCGCCTCCTTTGATGACCTGTCCTTAATGGCGGTGGAGGAAGTGCCCGGCAATGCCCTGGTGTACTCCTGGGAAAAACCCACAGCCCAAAAGCCTGCACCCACTGACGCCGCCAATGCCAAACCTTTTGCCCCCTGGCTCCTTCTGATCTATGCCCTTGCTGCCCTGGGCCTGGTGTACCTGGCCCGGCTGGCGCAATCCCAGGAGTCCAGGCTGATGGGACAGCAACAGGAGCGAATGGCCCCTTACCTGCTCCTGACGCTGCTTGTGGTTTCCTTCGTGCTGCGCCTGCTACTGGCAAGGACGGTGCAGGGGTTCCCGGTGGATGTGGGGGCCTTCCGCGCCTGGGCCAACGACATGGCTGCAGTGGGGCCGGGTCAGTTTTATCTCCAGGAGGGCCACAGGGATTACCCACCGGGCTATATGCTGGTGCTGTGGCCCATCGGTTTGCTGGGCAGGCTGCTGGGCGGCGGCGCCACCATGATGATGGTGAAAATTCCCGCCATCCTCTGCGATATTATGATCATAGCCCTGCTGTATCGCGTGGCCTCCCGGCGGGTGAACAGGCTGTCCGCCGTCACGCTGTCTGCCCTTTACGCATTCAACCCCCTCACTTTCCTGGCAGGCGCTGCCTGGGGCCAGGTGGACAGCTTGCCCTCCCTGCTGCTAATGATTGCAGTGCTGTTCATCATGAAAAAGCGCTGGCGCTATGCCCTGCCGGTGTATGTGCTGGCCGTGCTGATGAAGCCCCAGGCGCTGATGGTGGGGCCCTTGGGATTGATTGCCCTGGTGATGGCCTTTGTGTGGAAGAAAGACAAAGGGCTGTGGAAAGATGTTCTTATCGGAACGGGCGCCAGTCTGCTGGTCATCGCAGCAGTGGCCCTGCCCTTTTTCAACGAAGAGAACGGCGTTTCATGGCTGATTGGCCTGTACGGCAACACCATGAGTTTTTACAATTACGCGTCGGTGAATGCTTTCAACCTGCATTTCCTGTTCGGGCAGAATTGGGTGGGCATTCAAAACCCGGCCCCCTTCCTGCTGCGGCTATGCGGTAACCTGGTTGTTCTGGTTCCCAGCCTGCTGTATGGCCTTCATTTGCGCAAAAAACAGGAAGGGCTGAAGCCGCGTTTCAAGCTGCTCCAGGGCCTGCTGCTGGCAGGCGTCCTGCTGCCCGCCCTGACCGTTTTGTTGCCCATGAGCCTGTCCCTGGCGGGCACGCTGCTGATGGTGTCCGTCTTCTTCATGGTGGCCTTCATGTACGTGCAGGGCGGCGATGAAAGCCACCTGCCCTTCCTGGCGTCGGTGCTGTTGATCGGCTTTTCTGTGCTGGGCACCATGATGCACGAGCGTTACCTGTTCCTGGCAGTGGCCCTTTTGAGCCTGTCCTATGTGATGAAGCCGGACAGGCGGGTGCTGGCATTGCTGCTGGCGGTGACCGCCCTGTGTTTCATCAACTCGGGCATCGCCCTGGACCGGGGCATCCGGGTGGGGGGAAGCATGGGCAACCTTGACGCTCCTACAGCAGGGCTGGTCAGCGATTCTGCTTGGCTTGAATATGCCCTGTCCTTCCTGAGCCTGCCCCTGACAGGCTATGCCCTGTACCTGGGGCTTGTGCTGAGCCGGAAGGAAACTGCGCTTCAAACGGTTAAAACCTTTGAGCGCCTGCCGGAGGTGCAGCCCCAAACCCGCTATGCCTTCCTGAAAAAAAAGGAGCAGGTGCGCTTTGACTGGAAGGATGCCCTGATCATCCTGGTAGTGACCCTGCTGTACGCTGTGCTGGCCCTGACCAACCTGGGCTCCACCGTGGCCCCGCAAAAGGAATGGGTGTCCGGCTTTGACCAGGAGGACGTGGTGCTGGACCTGGGCGTCCAGCATCATTTCAACCTGCTTCTGTATGGCGGAGTCCATTGGGAAACCAGTGAATTTGAGGTGTCCGTCAGCAAGGATGGGGAAGAATACACCAGCTACCCTTTCCAGATGGAACCCGGCGACCTCTTCTGCTGGCGCTTCCTGGGCTTTCCCTATGTTGACAGCGAGGGAAAGACCCACTACGATAGCAACCCCCGCTACCTGGAGGGCCGTTACGTAAAGATCAGCGGCATGACCTCCAAACTGACCCTGTTTGAAGTCATCGCCCAGGATGCTGCCACGGGGGAGAACATTCCCTTTGTATCCGCCAGTGAGGGCGCCCAGGCGCTGATTGACGAGCAGGATACCCTGTCCGGCAAGCCCACCTGGTTCAACAGCATGTATTTTGATGAAATCTACCATGCAAGAACCGGTTATGAGCAGCGCAATGCCCTCCTGGGACTGGAGCCCAGCCATATCTACGAAACCAGCCATCCGCCCCTGGGGAAGGTGTTCATCACCTTCGCCCAGATGATCTTCGGCATGACGCCCTTTGGCTGGCGTTTTGCCGGCGCTCTGGCTGGCATCCTGATGCTGCCAGGGATGTATCTGCTGGGCAAGCTGTTCACCAAAAAGCGGCTGCTGGGCCTGCTGGCCATGCTGCTGCTGACCTTTGACACCATGCATTTCACCCAGACCCGCATCGCCACCATCGACAGCTTTGTCACCCTGTTCATCATCTACGCCTATTACTTCATGTTCCGCTACATGTTGCTGGACCACATCCGGGAGAAATTCAGCCGGAAGATGGTGCTGCTCTTCCTGTCCGGCCTCATGATGGGCCTGGGCATGGCCAGCAAATGGTCTGGCATGTACGCAGCCATGGGCCTCGCAGTGCTGTTCCTGTTCACCCTGGTCCGAAACCTGCACATGGGCTATGTGTGCAGCCAGGCGGATCAAGCCACGTTCACCCACCTGGAAACGACCGGGGAAGAGGCCAGGGCATACGGCCGGCGCTATATCCGGGAAGCAGTAATCACCTGTTTGTGGTGCCTGCTGTTCTTTGTGGCCATCCCTGCAGTGATTTACTACCTGTCCTACATCCCGGTCTACATCGCCTCCCCAGGCGGGGTAACCCTGCAAAAAATCATCAGAAACAACCTGAGCATGTACGACTACCATGCCAAGCCGGGCCGGGGTGCGGATCACTACTGGGCTTCCACCTGGAACACCTGGCCCCTGAGCCTCAAGCCCATGTATTACTACGCAGGCGGCGTCAAGAACGGCACCTCCAGCGTTATTTGGGCCATGGGCAGCCCCCTGGTGTGGTGGAGCGGCTTTGCAGCCATGCTCATGACCCTTGGGATGGCCATCCGGGAGCGGCTGACCAAAACGGCGCGTATTAAGGCCTATGACGCGGGAAGGCTGCAGCAATTGTCCTATGACGCCCGGCCCCTCATGCTGCTGATTGCCTATGCAGCCCAGTACCTGCCCTGGGTGCTGGTGCCCCGGGGCACCTACATCTACCACTATTTCCCCTCGGTGCCCTTCATCATCCTGATGACGGCATTGATGGTGGATTATCTCTATGCTTACAAGCCACGGGCTGGCAGAATCACCGCCATTGTGCTGATGGTCCTGGCTGCCGGGATGTTTGTGGGTCTGTTCCCGTACATCAGCGGCGTGCGGGTGTCCACCGCCTGGCTGGAAGCCATGCGCTGGCCGTCCAAGTGGCTGACATACTGATTTCATAAGAAGAGGAGAACCTGCCATGCTGGCCAGAACCAGGTGTTATGCCTTAATCGGCATCAAAGGGGAGCCGGTGAACGTGGAAGCCTACGTCACAAGCGGCAGCAGCTTTCAGTTCAACATCGTTGGCCTGCCGGACATGGCAGTCAAAGAGAGCAGGGAGCGGGTGGGCGCCGCTCTGAAAAACAGCGGCTTTGTCATGCCGGTGGGGCACACCGTGGTCAACCTGTCCCCGGCTGATTTGCGGAAGGAAGGCACAGCTTTTGACCTGCCCATCGCCATGGCCATCATCCTGGCCAGCCGGCAAATCATGGCACCGCCCCTGGACGACACCGTGCTGATTGGCGAACTGGCCCTGGATGGCCGCCTTCTGCCAGTGAACGGCGCCCTCTCCATGGTGATTTCTGCCCATGAACGGGGCTTTCAAAAGATTATTCTGCCCAGGGACAACGCCAAGGAAGTGGAAGTGGTCAGCGGGATGGAGGTATATCCCGCCGGCAGCCTGTACGAAGTGGTTCAGCATATCGCCGGCAAGAACCCCATCCCTGCCCAGGCCCAGAAAACCTATGAGGAATGCTTGGCGGAGGCCCGTTTCGACATGGACCTGTCCCAGGTGCGCGGGCAGGAGTTGCCCCGGCGTGCCCTGGAAATCGCAGCCGCAGGCAACCATAACCTGCTTCTTATTGGAACACCCGGAGCGGGCAAAACCATGCTGGCCCGCTGTCTGCCGGGTCTTTTGCCCCAGATGAGCCAGGAGGAAGCCTTTGAAACCACCCGGATCCATTCCGCAGCCGGCAACCTGAAGCCGGGCAGCGGCTTGATCACCCAGCGCCCTTTCCGCACCCCCCATCATTCTGCGTCCCTGGCCTCCTTAATCGGCGGCGGGCTCAATGCCAGGCCGGGGGAGGTGTCCCTGGCCCATAACGGGGTGCTTTTTCTTGACGAAATGCCGGAGTATCCCCGCTCCGTGCTGGAATCCCTCAGGCAGCCGCTGGAGGATGGCCACATTACCGTCAGCCGGGTCAATGCCCACACCCAGTACCTGTCCAGGATGATGCTGGTGGCCAGTATGAACCCCTGCCCCTGCGGCTATTACGGCAGCCAGACCAAGCATTGCCGCTGCGGCAGCCATGAGATCAAGCGCTACCTGGACCGCATCTC
>DAITOE010000105.1:0-6735 GCA_036834245.1 Clostridia bacterium
GCGGAATCCTTTGAAAAGGCTTGCATAGATATCACAAAAAGGTTACAATAAGTCGGCCGGACAATCGTTTTGCTGTGCGTTCTGCCAGCGTTTGGTTTAATAGGCGACAGAAATGCCTGAGAAATGGAGAGGTTTGCGATGAGGAGCACAATCAGCGTCATTGATTTTGGTACCAGCAAAATCGTTGCACTGATCGCGGAGGTCAGCGCGAGACAGCGCTGTGACATTGTGGGGGCGGGAACCACCCCCTATGATGGCTATGCCAACGCCCGGTGGAACAATGGGAGCCAGGTGAATGAGGCCATCAGCACGGCCATCGCGAACGCGGAGGAACAGGCCCGTGCTTCGGTGAAGGCAGTTTATGCCGGCGTTCCCGGCCAGTTTTCCAAGGTCTACTCCTTCGAGGTCAAGGTGGACCTCCAGGGTGCGGATCCCCATGTCACCAGCCGGGACATCGCAGCCCTGTTCGCCCTGGCGGATGAACAGGTCCAGGGCATCCCCGGCACCCCCATCCACCGCAGCCCTGCCTGGTTTGTGGTGGATGACGGCAAGAAGACCCTGGAGCCCTTAAACCAGCACGGCAACGAGCTGCGCGCCCTGATTTCCTTTGTGGTGGCAGACCGTTTCTTCATCGAGGACATCACCCAGCGCCTGCTGGCCATCGGCAAGACGGCCGCTGGTTTTTTCTCCACCCCCATGGGGGAGGCGATGCTGTTTATCTCCGAGGCGGACCGGGACCGCACTTCCCTGCTGATTGACATCGGCTACCTGAACACCGACGTGATGGCGGTGGAGGGGGATGCCATCATCTTCCACAAGACCATCCCGCTGGGCGGCGGCCATATCTCAGCAGACCTGGCCTACGGCCTGGAAGTGCCCCTGGACAGCGCGGAGCAAATCAAGCGCAGCTATGAGTTTGGCCCTGGCAGCACAAAGACCAGCTTTGACGTCACCCTGTCAAACGGCGCCACTGAAACCTTCAGCCGGGACAAGGTGTCCGAAATCCTGCTGCCCCGGGTGGACGAGATTTGCGAAGCCATTGTCCAGGCAGTGAAGGAATCCTCTGTACGCCTGGGTAACTGGTCCCTGGTGTATTTGACCGGCGGCGGCCTGGCCATCAACAAGGGCGGCAAGGAATACCTGTCCGAAAAAATGGAGCGCCCGGTCCGGGAGCTGCCGCGGAAGGCCGTGAAGCTGTCCAGCGCCATTTATTCCAGCTCCTTGGGCCTGCTGGACCTCATCATCGACACCAAGAATTCTGCCAGTGCCAGCCAATCCGGCCTGCGGGGCTTCCTGCGCGGGCTGCTGAGCGGCTGATCATATTGAACCAAAGATAAGGGGGGCATACCATGCAGGTAAAGCAGGTTGAGCCTGAAGTCACGACAAATTTTGCGTCCATCAAGGTCGTCGGTTGCGGCGGCGGCGGTGCCAACGCGGTGAACCGGATGGTGGATGCCGGCTTGAAAGGCGTGGAGTTCATTGCGGTGAACACCGACAAGCAGGCATTGTCCACCTCCCGGGCGGACAAAAAGATCCAGATTGGTGAAAAACTCACCAAGGGCCTGGGCGCCGGCGCAGTGCCGGACATCGGCAAGCGCGCAGCGGAAGAGAGCCGGGAAGAGATTGCCCAGCACCTCAAGGGCGCAGACCTGGTCTTTGTCACCGCCGGGATGGGCGGCGGCACTGGTACCGGCGCAGCCCCCATTGTGGCGGACATCGCCCGGGACTTAAACTGCCTCACCATCGCCGTGGTCACCAAGCCTTTCCAGTTTGAAGGCAAGCAGCGCATGCGCAATGCGGAAACCGGCATCAACGAGCTCAAACAGTTTGTGGACACCCTGGTGGTGATCCCCAATGACCGTTTGCTGGAAGTGGTGGCCCGGGGCACCTCCATGCTGGAAGCCTTCCGGGTGGCAGATGACGTGCTGCGCCAGGGCATCCAGGGCATTTCCGACCTCATCGCCCTGCCCGCCCTCATCAACCTGGACTTCGCTGACGTGAAAACTGTCATGGAATCCGGCGGGATGGCCCACATCGGCATCGGTGTCGGCAAAGGCGAGAACCGCACCTCCGAAGCCGCCAAGGCTGCCATCGCCAGTCCCCTGCTGGAAACCAAGATCGACGGCGCCCGTGCCCTGCTCATCAACATCACCGGGTCCGACGACATCGGCATCCTGGAGATCAACGAGGCTGCGCGCCTGGTGCAGGAGAGCGCCGACAGCGAGGCCAACATCATCTTCGGCGCCGGCATTGATCCCAGCCTGAAGGATGAGATCCACATCACCGTCATCGCCACCGGCTTTGAAAAGAGCGCCTTCCCCACCCGGGAACCCAAGAAAAAGCCCTTCCGGGCCTCCTTGCCCTATGGCAGCGCCACCGCCACCATGAACCCCTACGAGAACCGCCAGGGGCTGGAGCGGCAGGACAGCACAGGCTTTGAAGCCCCCTCGGTGCAAAACCTCTATGAAAACCAGGAGGCAGCCTTCTTCCCCGGCACCAGCCGGCCCACGCCCCAGCAGGGGATGGCAGTGCCGCCGCCTGCCAGCGTACCGGGCTACCAGCAGCCCTATCCCTACGTGCAGCAGGCGCCGCAGTACCAGGCCGTGCAGCCGCAGGGAGGCATGCCCTATCCTCCCCAGCAGCAGCAAGCGCCTGCCCAGCCCTCCCAGGCTGAGAAGGACGACCTGGGTGTGCCGGCCTACCTGCGCCGCAGCGTAAAAAAATAAGATGCCCCGGCACATCAGGTGCCTGAAAACGGGTATCATACATACAGGATTCGCCTGTGAAGGCGGGTTTGGAAACCTGGAAAACAGAAGAAAACCACCAATTATGCGGTGTGCCAGGGAATGAACGCTTTAAAGGCATGCCAATCGGCATGCCTTTAAGATGAGGAGGGCTTATGGAAAAGAAAACACCCCTGTATGACCTGCACCTGGAACTGGGCGGCAAAATCGTGCCTTTTGGCGGGTACCTGCTGCCGGTTCAGTACGAAACCGGCGTCATCAAGGAGCACATGGCTGTGCGCACCGCCTGCGGGCTGTTTGATGTCTCCCACATGGGGGAGATCCTCATCAAAGGCCCGGATGCCCTTTCGAACCTGCAGCGCTTCCTGACCAACGACTTCACCAATTTTGAAGTGGGCCGCGTGCGTTACAGCCCCATCTGCAACGAGGAAGGCGGCATTGTGGACGACCTGATTGTCTACAAATTTGCCGAGGACGAGTATTTCCTGGTACCCAACGCCGCCAACAAGGACAAGGATTTTGCCTGGTTCCAGCAGCATGCAACGGGGGATGTGGAGATTCTCGACCTGTCCGACAAGTATGCGCAGCTGGCGCTGCAGGGGCCCAAAGCCAAGGAAATCATATCAAAATTGACAGATGAAAGCCTGCTGCCCACCAAGTATTACAGCTTTGTCCGGGACCTGACCGTTGCTGGGGTGCCCTGCCTGGTGTCCCGCACCGGCTACACCGGTGAACTGGGCTATGAGTTGTACTGCGCGCCGGACCAGGTGGCAGGGCTGATGAAAGCGCTGCTGGAGGCCGGCCGTGAAGAAGGCCTGATTCCCTGCGGCCTGGGCGCCCGGGACACCCTGCGCCTGGAGGCGGGCATGCCCCTGTACGGCCACGAGATGAGCGACGACATCACCCCCTTTGAAGCAGGCCTGGACATGTTCGTGAAGATGGACAAGGATGACTTCATCGGCAAACAAGCCCTGAAAGAAAAAACGCCGCCATCGCGCGTCCGCGTGGGGATGGTGCTGACCGACCGGGGCATTGCAAGAGAGGGAAGCCTCGTGTACCATGGGGGGAAAGAGGTGGGCATCACCACCAGCGGCACCCTGCTGCCCTACACCAACAAGGCGTCTGCCATGGCGCTGCTGGATCCGAATGTATCTGAGGCAGGCACGGAAGTTGAGATTGACGTCCGGGGCCGCCGCCTGAAGGCGCAGATTGTGCCGCTGCCCTTTTACAAGCGTTCCTAATTGAATTCACATAAGGAGGACCCTATGAACATTCCCAAAAACCTCAAGTACTGCGCGACCCACGAGTGGATCCTGGTGGAGGGCGACACCGCCACCATCGGGATTACGGATTTTGCCCAGAAAGAGCTGGGTGACCTGGTGTTCATCAACCTGCCCAATGTGGATGACGAAGTGGCTGTGGACGAAGCCTTTGCCGACGTGGAAAGCGTGAAGGCGGTCAGCGACATCATCAGCCCCATCAACGGCGTCATTTACGAGGTCAACGAGGCCCTGCTGGATGCGCCGGAGATGATCAACGAGGACGCCTACGGCGCCTGGATCGTCAAGGTGAAGGATGTCACCGGGCTTGAGAACCTGCTGGACGCAGACCAATACGCCGACCTCATCAAGGAGGGCTAGTATGGGGAGCTATCTGCCCAGCACCAAAAAAGAAACCCAGGAGATGCTGGAAGCGATTGGCCTGAAGGAACTGAAAGACCTGTTTGTGGACGTGCCCAGGGACGTGCTGCTGACGGATTCCGTTGACATCGCACCCGGCCTGTCCGAGATGGGCGTGCGCCGCGAAATGGAGCGCATCGCCAAGAAAAACACCGTGTTTGACACCGTGCTGCGGGGGGCGGGCAGCTATGACCACCACATCCCCGCCATTGTGGGCACCGTCACCGGGAAGGAAGAGTTCCTCACCACCTACACCCCCTACCAGGCGGAGATCAGCCAGGGTGTCCTCCAGTCCATCTTTGAGTACCAGACCATGATTTCAGAGCTCACCGGCATGGATGTGAGCAATGCTTCCGTCTATGACGGCGCCTCTGCCGCTGCGGAGGCTGTGATGATGACCCAGACCCGGAACCGGGAGCGGGTGTATGTGGCTTCCACCGCCAACCCGGAGGTCATCAACACCATCAAAACCTACTGCTGGGGCCGGGAAGTGCCCTTTGAACTGATTCCCCAGAAGGACGGCCTGCTGGACCTTGAGGCCCTGAAGGACCTGCCCAAGGACACCGCCTGCATCTATGTTCAGCAGCCCAACTTCTTCGGCCTCTTTGAAGATGCTGAACAAGCGGCAGAACTGGCACATCAAGCCGGCGCAAAGGCTGTGATGGGGGTCTATCCCATTGCCCTGGGCATCAGCAAAACCCCCGGCGAAATGGGCTACGACATCGCGGTGGGGGAAGGCCAGCCCCTGGGCATCCCCATGAGCTGGGGCGGACCCTACCTGGGCTTCATGACCGCCAAAAAGGACATGATGCGCATGCTGCCCGGCCGCATCGCCGGTGAAACCGTGGACAAGCAGGGCCGCCGCGCCTATGTCCTCACCCTCCAGGCCCGGGAGCAGCACATCCGCCGCGAGAAGGCCTCCAGCAACGTCTGCACCAACCAGGCCCTGTGCGCCATGACGGCGGCTGTTTACATGGCCGCCATGGGCCCCGCCGGGCTTTCTGAGGTTGCCCAGCTGTGCTATGAAGGGGCCCATTACTTCGCGGATGAACTGGCCAAGCTCAAAGGCTTTGACCGGGTTCACCAGGCGGAGTTCTTCAACGAGTTCCTCACCGACTGCCCCATGGATGTCAAGCAGTTTGAGCAGAAAATGATGGAAAAAGGCATCCTCTGCGGCCTGCCGGTGGACGACAAGATCCTCTGGTGTGTCACAGAAAAAATGGACAAACAAGCCATCGACGAAGTGGTACAGATCATCAAGGAGGTGAGCGGACAATGAAACTGATTTTTGAACGCAGTGTGCAGGGCCGCCGCACCTTCCAGATGCCCGCATCCACGTTCCCCAAAAAGGAGCTGCCGGACCATCTGAAGCGCAAGGCTGCCCCCCGGCTGCCGGAAATGAGCGAGGTGGCCATCAGCCGCCACTACACCACCCTGTCCAAGCAGGCCTTTGGTGTGAACAGCGGCTTTTACCCCCTGGGCTCCTGCACCATGAAATGGAACCCCCGGATCAACGAAGCAGTGGCCGCGCTGCCCGGCTTTGCCCGGATGCACCCGCTGCAGCCCAGGGAAACGGCAGAAGGCTGCCACGAGGTGCTTGACAAAGCCCGCGAGGTGCTGTGTGAAATCACCGGCATGGACGACATGACCTTCCAGCCCGCAGCCGGCGCCCATGGCGAATATGTGGGCCTGTTGCTGATGAAAAAATACCACGAAAAACGCGGTGACGCGCAGCGCACCCGGGTGTTGATCCCTGACTCTGCCCACGGCACCAACCCAGCCAGCGCATCCATGGTGGGCTTCACGGTCACCACCATCAAGTCCGATGAAAACGGCTGTGTTGACCTGGATGCATTGAAAGCCAGCCTGGATGACACCGTGGCCGGCCTCATGCTCACCAACCCCAATACCATGGGCATCTTCGACCCCAACATCCTGGAGATTACCCGCCTGGTCCACGACGCCGGCGGCGTGAACTACTACGACGGCGCCAACCTCAACGCCATCATGGGCTGGGTGCGCCCCGGCGACATGGGCTTTGACGTCGTCCACCTCAACCTGCACAAAACGTTCTCCACGCCGCATGGCGGCGGCGGCCCCGGCGCGGGCCCTGTCGGCTGCAAGGAGATCTTGCGCCCCTACCTGCCCCAAAGCCATATGGGTGAGTGGGATTCCCGCAGGCCGGACAGCGTTGGCCAGGTTCGCGCCTTCTTTGGCAACTTCCTGGTGGTCGCGCGTGCCTTGACCTATGCCCTCACCCTGGGCAAGGAAGGCATCACCCGCACCAGCGGGATGGCCGTGCTGAATGCCAA
>DAITOE010000106.1:0-4086 GCA_036834245.1 Clostridia bacterium
CCGATGGTGATGCCGATCAAGGCCTCCAGCACCGCCACCATGAAGCCGATGTACAGGCTGGTGCGGGTGCCGGACCAGACCATGCTCCACATGTCCTGGCCGGCGTTGTTGGTGCCAAAGAGGAAGGGGGCCTCCCCGGGCAGCAGGCGCAGCTGGGCCTCCTCCCGGGTGGCGGCGGACAGGCCGTCTTCGGCAAACACCAGCTGGCTGCGGCGCACAAACAGCTCCGTGCCCTGGTTGGTGTAGTCCTCGGGGCTGGAATACACCTTGATGGGGAAGTTGGACCGGCTCTCATAGGGGGTGGCCTCCCGGTCCTCCGGCAGGCGCAGTTTGGTGGTGAAGTCGTTGCGCACCCAGCCGGCCTGGCCCTCCACCTCCACCTGGCACCAGTCCTCAGAATAGGCGGTGAGGAGGAAGGGGCTGCGGGCCTTGAGGCTCAGCAGCACGTTGCTCACTGCCGCCCACTCCGGGTCCTCATAGGGGGTCACCACCAGCTGGGTGCCCGCGGGCGCCGTGTACAGGATGTTTTGCAGCCGGGGGCCCAGGTTGGTCATCTGCATCCGGGTGATGGGGTGGTTGATAACCCGAGTGGCCGGAAACTGGTGGGGCAGGTGGGGCTGCACAAAGGTGAAGGCCACCAGCACCAGCAGCACCATAAGCAGGGCGGCTGCCAGGCGGTTTTTCAGGAAGACCTTCAGGGTGCTGCCCCAGTAGGAATAATTGGAAAAGCCGCTGCGCTCCGCCGCCTGTTCACTGAACTGGGCTAGGGCAAAATCCTCCTGGCGGGCGGCCTCATGCATCCCTTCATAAACCCGGCGTTCCTGTCGTTTCTCTGTCATCAGCGCACCCCTTCCTTCTTGGCGAAGCTGATGCGCGGGTCGATGACCACCATCAACAAATCCCCCAGCAGCATGCCGATGATGCCGATGGAGGCATACATCATCACCAGGGCCTGCACCATGGTGTTGTCCTGCCGGGTGATTACGTCCACCAGCAGCCCCCCCATCCCGGGGATGGAATACAGGGATTCCACATAGATGGAGCCGGAGATGGTGAACAGAAGGGAACTGGGGATGTACTGAATCATGGGCACAAAGGCGTTGCGGAACACGTGGCCCATGGTGATGTTCCGGCTGGTGACGCCCTTGGCCCGGGCCAGTTTGACATAGTCCTTGTTCATCTCGTCCACCATGTAGCGCCGAAGCCACATGGCGTAATAGGCGATGCTGCCCAGGGACATGGAAAACACCGGCAGCACCCAGCTGAGCACCACCTTGGGGTCAAAGAGCATGCTGATGTTCAGGAGGCTGGAGCCATAGCTTTGCAGGTAGATATAGTACACCGCCGCCGGCACGGCGTTGATGAACACAATAAAGCCCGTCCCCAGTTTGTCCCAGAACCTGGACTTGCTGCGGGCCATCTTGGCCCCCAGGGGAATGCCCAGCAGCAGGGACAGGGCCATGGACATCAGCCCCATCTGGATGGAGATGGGGGCCTTGGCGGCGATGATGTCCACAATGGGCGCCCCGGTGCGGTAGCGGTTGCTGATGCCCAGGTCGCCCTTCAAAAGGTTCACATAAAAATTCTTCAGCTGGATGTGCATAGGGTCCCGCAGGCCCAGCTGCTGCAGCTTGGCGTTGATGACCGCCTGGTCCACTTTATCGAAATTGTCAAAATACCCCTCGATGGGCATCTGCCGCATCAGGATGAACACCGTTGTCAGGATGATGAACAGCGTCACCAGGGAGGCAAGCAGGCGCTTGCCCACATATTTGAGCACTGGAGCCACCCTTTCTGCCAGGAAGGACGTTCAGATCGGCCAGATTGCGTCAGCCTTCACGCAGGCCTGGCTGCTGTGATATGAGCGAGGCTGCGCCGCCTGTGCGCGACACAGCCTCGCTGTTAAAGCAATGGATACCTCAGGATTACTTGCCCAGCTCGGCCCGCTCGGCCTCCCATTTGTCCTGGGCGTCGAAGAACTCGTCGGTGTTCATGGGCTTGTCCAGCAACTTCTGGCCCTTGTAGCGGTCAATGGAGATGCCGAAGGGGGCGTACTGGCCCTCGAAGGGGTTCATCCGGCTGGCGGTGTAGCCGCCCGCCGCATAGGAGTAGCCCAGGGGCATTACAAAGGCCTGCTCAATCAGGTAGGCCTCGGCCTTGGCAAAGGCCAGGTAGCGGGCTTCCAGGTCGTCGGTGATGGCCTTGGCCTCCTCCACCATCTTCCAGTAGACCTGGTATTTGTTGTTGCCTTCCTCATCCACATCGGTGGTGTACTCGGGGAAGTTGTAGTTGAAGTCCGGTTTGAAGGGGTCGGTGAAGGTTTCCGGGTCGGCGTAGTCCGGGCCCCAGTTGCAGTCCAGCAGGGCGTATTTGCCGCTGCGGCGCACGGCGCTTAAGAAGCTCTGGGAGGGGCCGGCTTCCACGATGATGTCGATGAAGTCCTCGCCCAGCAGCTCTTCCATCTGCTGCTCCAGCACCTGCACCTGGTCCGCCCAGGTGGTGATGTTGGGGTGGTAGACCGTCAGGATCTTGACGGGGAAGGTGGCGCCGGCTGCTTCCAGTTCCTCCCGGGCCAGGGCAGCATATTCCTTGGCCTTCTCTTCATTGAAGGCGGCCTTGCCCAATTCCGTCCAGGCGGCCATGTCGCCCATCTTCACATAGTCCAGGCCGTTGTAGTCCACGAAGTTGGGCGGGGTGACGCCATAGTGCATGATGGACTCGGGATTCTCCGGGTCCGACACCAGGGTCACCTTCAGCCGGTCAAAGCCGTGGAACAGCGCCTTGCGGAAGTTGAAGTTGTTGACGGCCAGCGTCCAGTTCTCCGGCTCATAGATCTCGTCAAATTCGGGCTTGAAGTTGTAGGCATAGAAATGGGTGTAGAAGCCGGTCTGCCGCACCGGGCGGATTAAATCGGCGGTCTCCGGGTTTTGCAGCCATTCCTGGGCCAGCTGGTTGTCGATGTCGGCGGCGTCAATCTCCCCCTTGCGGTACAGGTCGGCGGAGATGGAGGCGGCCTCCTTGTTGTATTTCAGGTCGATCCGCTCGATGAAGACCTGGCCGATGT
This sequence comes from Clostridia bacterium, assembly GCA_036834245.1. Taxonomy (GTDB): domain Bacteria; phylum Bacillota; class Clostridia; order Christensenellales; family Aristaeellaceae; genus UBA6115. The sequence continues at coordinate 3,065 of DAITOE010000106.1, forward strand.
CCCAGTAGGTGGGGTTCTTGCTGTACACGCGGCTCTCCTGGGGCTTGAACTCGCTGATGTAGTAGGCGCCGTTGTACAGCAGGGTGTCGTTGCCGGTGGCCAGGCCGAAGTTCTCGCCCTGCTCAGCCAGGAAGGGGCCGTACACCGGCATGAAGCACACATAGGTGGTCATGGACAGGAAGTAGGGCACCGGATGGGTCAGGGTGTATTCCAGGGTGTAGTCATCCAGGGCCTTGATGCCCACGGTGTCCCATGCCATCACCGGGGCGGGGTCCTGGCCCTCCTCCGGGGTGGAAGTGCCCAGGAAATAGTCCTCAGCGCCTGCCACCACAGAATAGAGGATGTTGGCGGTGGCGGAGGCGTTCTGGGCATCCAGCACGTATTTGGCGGCGTCCACAAAGTCCTGGGCGGTGACAGGGGCTACCACCTCAGCCTGGCCGTTGATCCACTGGGCGTCCTTGCGCAGGGTGAAGGTCCACACCAGGCCGTCGTCGCTCACCGCCCAGCTCTCTGCCAGGGAGGGCTGCACCTGGCCCAGGTAGTCGTACTCCACCAGGGTGTCAATGACGTTGGCCGCCACTGCAAACTCGGCGGTGGTGGTGGTGGTCAGGTAGTTGAGGGAAGATACCTCCCCGGAGTAGAGGCCCCGGTAGGTGACTTCCTCGGCCAGGGCGGGGGTCAGTCCCAGCATCATGGCCAGCACCAGCAGCAGAACAAGGGTGCGTTTCATCCTTTCTCCTCCTTCGATACATGTTTCTTTCAGGTCTATTCGGTCTGCAGTTAATAATGTGTGTATGATTATACCATACGCGCCCTTTGATTGCAATTTTTCGTTGCCGGGGTGAGGGTAGGCCTAGGGCGCAGGGCGGCTGCGGGCACAGAGGGCTTCCAGCCAGGCAGCAAGGTAGTTTTCAGGCTGATGCAGGCTTTTTCGCGCCTGCGCTATGAAACATTTGGCTGCAAACCCGCAGCAGGTGGTTACAGCGGGCCCAGGCCCCGAAGGTTTTTCTGGTGTTTATTTG
>DAITOE010000106.1:4186-6693 GCA_036834245.1 Clostridia bacterium
AGGAAGCGGCCCTGGTCTTCCGACAGGGAGGAATGCCCCAACTGCGGCAGCATGTTCCCGGCAGGGGGCGTCTGTCCCGGCTGCGGCCTGCAGGACAGCGAGATGCCCTGGGGCAGCAACTGGTAAAAACCGGGGAAACAGGCCGTCCGGTTACTGCCTTTCATTGACAATCCGCCCCGCTCCTTTTACAATCATCAAGTAAAAAGCAAAGGCATTCCTTGCACTTTTTACAAGGCTGATTCAATTTGGAGGAAACATGGAATACACCATTCAAGTCGCCGGCCTCACCCGGCACCTGCCCCTGTGCCCGGTGCATGAGAAGCTGTCCATCGCCGCCTTTGTGATCTTTGGCGACGTGGAGCTCACCATCGCCTGCGCCCGGGATTTGCTCAAGATTGCCCCGGACCACGACGTGCTGATCACCGCCGAATCCAAGGGCATCCCCCTGGTTTATGAGATGGCCCGGCAAAACCGTGAAAACCGCTACCTGATCGCCCGGAAGGCCCACAAGCTGTACATGAAAAACGCCTTCTCCACCGAGGTCACCTCCATCACCACCGCCAACCGCCAGATGCTCTTCATCGACCAGGACGATGCAGACTTCATGAAGGGCAAGCGGGTGCTGATTGTGGACGACGTGATCTCCACCGGCGAGTCCCTAAAGGCTGTGGAGAAGCTGGTCACCGAGGCCGGCGGCCAGGTGGTGGGCAAGATGGCCATCCTGGCGGAAGGCCCCGCCAAGGACCGGGACGATATCCTGTACCTGGAGTATCTGCCCCTCTTCAACCCCGACGGCAGCATGCAGGACTAAATGGCACACCAGCAACACGGCAGCCACCTGTTGATTGTGGTGGACATGCAAAACGATTTCATCACCGGCGCCCTGGGCACCCCGGAAGCCCGGGCCGTCCTGCCCCATGTGATTCAGCGTGTTCAGGATTTCAAGGGCCCCGTCCTTTTCACCCGGGACAGCCACGGGCCGGACTATCCCGCCACCCAGGAGGGCAGGCTGCTGCCGGTCACCCACTGCCAGGAAGGCACAGAGGGCTGGCAGATCCAGGAGGACCTGGAGGCCCTGCGCCGCCTGCCCGCCCTGGACAAGCCGGCTTTCGGCTCCCTGGAGCTGGCGGAACGGGTGCGCGCAATGCATGAGGAGACGCCTCTTGCCAGCATCACCCTGATCGGCCTGTGCACGGACATCTGCGTCATTTCCAATGCCCTGATTTTAAAGGCCGCCCTGCCGGAGGTGAAGGTGGTGGTGGACGCAGCCTGCTGCGCCGGCGTCACGCCGCAAAGCCACAAAACTGCCCTGGCGGCCATGAAGGCCTGCCAGGTTTTCATCGAAAACGAAGCATAGTTTCCATACGCACCCACGACAGGAGGCAACATGCAAAGGCCCATCCTAATCCTGAATTTCGGCAGCCAGTTCACCCAGCTCATCGCACGGCGAGTGCGCCAGGCCCAGGTGTTTTCCCAGGTGCTGTCCTGCGAGGCCAGCCTGGCGGAGATACAGGCGGTGAACCCCGTCGGCATCATCCTCTCCGGCGGCCCGGCCGACGTGGAGGGGGCCGATGCCCCCCAGGCCGACCCGGGCATTTTCAGCCTGGGGGTGCCGGTACTGGGCATTTGCTACGGCATGCAGCTGATGGCCGCCACCCTGGGGGGCCGGGTGGAAAAGGCCCAAAAGGGGGAGTATGGCCTGGCACAGGTTACCCTTGATACCGAAAGCCATCTGTTTGCCGGCCTGAAACAGGACAGCAACAGCTGGATGAGCCACCGCAACCAGGTGACCATGCTGCCCGCCGGCTTCACCGCCACGGCTTCCACCGCCACCTGCCCCGTCGCCGGCATGGAGGACAGGGAGCGCCGCCTCTTTGGCGTCCAGTTCCACCCCGAGGTCACCCACAGCGACCAGGGGGAACAGATCATCCGCCGCTTCGTGCTGGACATCTGCGGCTGTGAACAGACCTGGCGCATGGACAGCTTTGCCGAAACCGCCATTGCAGACATCAAGCAGGCGGTGGGGGAGGGCACGGTGCTGCTGGGCCTCTCCGGCGGCGTGGACAGCGCCGTGGTGGCCGCCCTCATTCAAAGAGCCATCGGCGACCGCCTCTACTGCGTGCTGGTGGACCACGGCTTCATGCGCAAAAACGAGGTGCGCCTGGCCGCCCAGGTCTTCACCGCCCATTTCCCGGTGCACCTAAGCGCCGTGGACGCCTCGGACCGCTTCTATCAGAAGCTGCAGGGGGTCACCGACCCGGAGCGCAAGCGCAAGATCATCGGGGCCGAGTTTGTGGAGGTCTTCAAGGCGGAGGCCCGCAAGCTGGGCGCTCTGGACCACTTCGCCCAGGGCACCATCTACCCGGACGTCATCGAGTCAGGCGCCGTCCCCGGCTCCGTCACCATCAAAAGCCACCACAACGTGGGTGGCCTGCCGGAGCAGCTGGGCTTTACCAGCCTGATTGAGCCCCTGCGCACCCTGTTCAAGGACGAGGTGCGGGAATTGG
>DAITOE010000107.1:0-6675 GCA_036834245.1 Clostridia bacterium
CATACCACAGCGCCTGTTCGTAGCTTTCACCCGATGCCAGGTAGGGCAGGGTGGCAGCCCGCAGCGCTTCCTCCCGTTGTGATGCGGTTGCATGTTCAAGCATACTCAGGTGTTCCGGCTGCCTGCCGGCCATCAGGTCGCCGATAAGGCCAGCCAGAAGGGGGTGGCTGCCCCCTGTCAGCACATATTCCGGCAGTCTGGCCGCATATTCACAGTAGGTTTCAAGGGGAATGTCCAACTGGTGCATCGCAGTCGCATGGGCGATGCCCACGAAGCGGAAGTGCCAGGGTTCATCGCTCACCCCGGTGATGTCCCGCCAGGTGGCTTTGTATCGCAGGATGAAGCCGAAGCGGTGGGCGTTTTCCCCTGCCCATTTTCCTTCCTCGGTTTCGCCAAAGGCCTGGCTGAGGTTGAGGTGGGAAGGCGCCTGGATGTCGATGGCCAGGCCCAGCTGGTGTTCGCTGGAGCCGGCAGGCGCCACCCGGCGCTGTGCTTTTTCCCGGCTGCCCACCTCTTCCACCTTGCCGTTGAACAAAATCTGCTGGTGGCCATAGCTGCGGTAGCCGCTGGCTGCATACAGGGTGTAGTTCTCTTCCATCAGGGCGGTTTCAAACATGGCTTCCAGGGCGGCGGCGGCTTGAGGGCGCATGTGGATGCGCTCCTTCAGGCTCTCCTTCCGTGTGGCCACCCGGGGCAGCACCAGGTCTTCCGGGACATAGGTTTTGCTGATGCGGTGTCCCCGGTTCACCAGCATCAGGTTCCCGCCCACTTCGAGGATGGCAGGCGCTGGCGGCGCCGGCGGGGGCGTGGTTTCAGGCGACGCCACAGCAAAACCAGCCCACATCATAAAGATGCAGGTCAACAGCAGCGTACAGCGCATCCTGGTCAACTCAAGCTCCTTTATTATGAACCGAAGAAGGAGACTTCGCTGTCGCCGTCCTCATCCGTTTCCCCAAGTTCCACCACCGGCGGCGGTGCATTCAGCTGCCGGCACAACTCCAGAAAGTCCCCGCCCCGGGCTTCATAATCTGCAACGGCTTGGGCCACCTCGTCTGTAAACTCTTCCAGGGACAAGCGGTTGGCCATGATATATTGCGCTACCTCCACCCCCACATAGCGCAGGTGCCAGGGCTCATAAATAATCTTGGTGATGTCCTGCTTTTCTGGCAGATAGCGGATGATGAAGCCAAAATCTGCACAGTTGGCCTCCATCCACTGGGCTTCCACCGTATCCCCGAAAGCGGGCGTCATACCCTCCCGGTTGGCCCAGTGCCTGTTGAGCACATCCACCCCCAGGCCGGTCTGATGATCGGAGGTGCCGGGCTTTGCAACCACGCCGTCGTCCTTGCCGTATTTTTCAAGCCGGTTGTGGTACATGGTGCTCTGGGTCTGGTAGTTGCGGTAGGAGCTTTTCACATACAGTTCATGCCCCTGTTCCGCCGCAGCCTCAAACAGCGCTGCCAGGGCCAGGGCTGCCTCCTTGCGCAATTCATGCGGGCCGCTGACGCTGCGCAGGCTGAGCCGCTGCAGGTTGTTGGGCACAAAGCTCGATTCCAGCAGGTTGTCCTGGTTCACCAGGGTCAGGTTGCCATTCTTGTTTTCCAGCAGGTTGGCTGGCAATAGATAGGTCCACTCCGGTTGCGCAGCTTCCGCAAAGACGGCAGCTGCAGGTAATAACGCCAGGATTGCAGCCAGCAGGACAGACAATCCTTTATGATTCAGGCACATTCGTCAACAAACCTCCATGGTTTCTGGTTGCAAGCTCCTCAATGTAGCGTTCCAGGGGGATGTTCCTGCGCACAATCTCCGTAGCGTGGTCCACCCCCACATAGCGCAGGTGCCAGGGCTCATCCGCATAGCCGGTGATCTCCGTCCATTCCGCCTTGTAGCGGATGATGAAGCCGAACTGGTGGGCATGTTCGGCCACCCACTGCCCTTCCCGGGACTTGCCAAAGGAAGCGTTCAAACCGGCGCTGCTGTGCCTGCCCACATCCATGGCCAGGCCCAGTTGATGTTCGCTGGCGCCGGCAGGAGCCACCAGCAGCGCTGCCATCCGCTTGCCGCTGTTAGTGATCTTACGCTGATAGATGGCCCGCTGGGTGCCATAGCTTCTGAAGCCGGAGACAGCCACCAGGGTATGGCCATCCTTGCTGGCGGACATGAACAGCGCTTCCAGTGCGCGGGCCGCTTCCCTGCGCATCAGGATTTCCCCGTTGGTGGCCTTCACATTGGGCTTTTCCAGGTCCGCAGGCACATAGTGCTCGGTCAGGCGGAAGGTGCGGTTCACCAGGTAGAGGTTGCCCCCCAGGCTGGTCTGGTCCACCAGCCCGGTCAGACCATGCTGGCCCAGGGACAGGCACACCAGGAGCAATGACAGAACCTGCTTCATCACTGTGCGCTTTGGCTGAACAGCTCAGGGAACTGGCTCATCAGCCGGTTGGCAGCCGGGCGGCTCATCCTGACGCTGAGCCGGGTGCCGCTCTCCTCATGGTCTTCAGATACGATGCGGCCCAGCTTCCGGATGTCGCTGAGCACCTGGTAGCGGGTGAAGGGGATGAACAGCTCCAGGGTGCGCTCCCCTTGCCGCAAAACCTCCACAATGGCTTGCAGCAGTTCTTCCACCCCCTGCCCTGTTTTGGCGGACACCTTCAGGGTGCCCCTAGGCAGCACCTGGTAATCCGGCAGGGCGATGTCCCATTTATTGTATACCTCAATGCGGGGCTGTTCGCAAGCGCCCAGGGACTGCAGCACATCTTCCACCGCCTGGCGCTGCGCTTCGGCATGGGGATTGGAGGCATCGGACACGATCACCAGCACATCGGCACCCATGGCTTCATCCAGGGTGGACTTGAAGGCCTCCACCAGGTCTGTAGGCAGCTTGCTGATAAAACCGACGGAGTCCGTGAGCAAAAACTCGTCCCCTTCCTCATGGACAATGCGGCGGGAGACGGTGTCCAGGGTGGCAAACAGCTGGTCTTTCACCAGCACATCTGCGCCGGCCATCAAGTTGAGCAGGGTGGATTTTCCGGTGTTGGTGTAGCCCACCAGGGCCACGGAGGGAATGCCGCTGTCCACCCGGTTTTTCCGGCGGATGTCCCGCTGGCGCTCCAGTTCCTTGAGCTCTGCCTTCAGCAGCTGTATCCGCCTGCGGATGACCCGCCGGTCCATCTCCAGCTTGCTTTCCCCCGGCCCCCGGGTGCCGATGCCGCCGGCCAGCCGGGACAGCGACGCCCGCGCCCCCACCAGGCGGCTGGCCCTGTAATTCAACTGGGCCAGGTCCACCTGCAGTTTGCCCTCGCTGGTGGTGGCCCGCTGGGCAAAAATGTCCAGGATGAGGGTGGTGCGGTCGATCACCGGAATGCCCAGGGCATCTTCCAGACGGTTTGTCTGGATGCCGGTGAGTTCATCGTCCACGATAATCAGGCTGGCTTCCTTGGCCTGGGCATCCAGGGCCACCTCGTCCGCTTTGCCTGAACCGATGTAGGTGGCAGGATCCGGTTTGTTTTTCACCTGCAGCGCACTGCCTACCACCGTGGCACCGGCAGAATCAGCCAGGGCAGCCAGCTCGTTGAGGGATTCCTGGCTGTCGGTGCTGATTAAATAGGCGCGTTCCACCTGGGTGTCTGTGCTGGTTTCCCTGGCGGTTGCCAACTGATCATTCTGGGCAATGGTCCACATCAGTTGGGGATGGTCCAGGTGCTTCACCGCCAGCGCCGTGATGGGGCCTGCAGCCAGTTGACCCTCTTCATCCGGCGCCAGGAAGGAGATGGTGGACCCGGTCAGATGGCCGTTTTCATCCACTCCCAGGGCACAGATGGCATCCAGGCGCAGGCTGACAATGGCCGCCATGTCCACCTCTGACAGGGTGGCATCCCCATTGGGGTGGGTGTGAATGCAGCGCACCCGGCTTAAGCGGTTGCCGCTGCGGCGCTGGCCAAAGTCCTCCAGGGAAACCCGGTCGGCCTGGCCCACCGCCACGTTCAAAACCTGGCCGTTCCTGGCGATGTATACCGCAATCTCCCTGCGGATGCGGGCAGACAGAGCCGCCAGCTGCTGTGCAAGTTCCAAGGGCAAAAAAGCCCCGCTTTCCACCTGGGCATCATAGAGGGTCAGCAGTTCTTCCTTGATGCTGTCCCGAATACCGGACAGGTTGCCGTGCAGTTGCGTCATTCATGCTCCTTTTGGGTTCGCTGGCGGTTCCTGTAATCCTCGATGGCTGCATACACTGCCTCCTCCGCCAGTACGGAGCAGTGCATTTTGGCGGGGGGCAGCCCGTCCAGGGCCTCCGTCACCGCCTTGTTGGACACCTTCAGCGCTTCCTCCAGGGTTTTCCCCTTCACCATCTCCGTGGCCATGGAGCTGGTGGCGATGGCCGCGCCGCAGCCGAAGGTTTTAAAGCGCACATCCGTGATGATGTTGTTGTCCACCTTGATATACATCTTCATGATGTCGCCGCATTTGGCGTTTCCCACCTGGCCGATGCCATTGGCGTCCTCCAGGCTGCCCACGTTGCGTGGGTTGTTGAAATGATCCATTACCTTATCCGAATACATGGTCTTCTCCTTGCTCATAAAGAGGTGACATGGCCCGCAGGTTGCTGATGATGCGGGGCAGTTCCGTTTTGACAGCGTTGATTTCTTCCTGGGTGGTCTCCTGGGACAGGGTCAGCCGCAGGCTGCCGTGGGCAATCTCATGGGGCAGGCCAATGGCCAATAGCACATGGGAAGGGTCCAGGGAGCCGGAGGTGCAGGCAGAGCCGGAGGATGCCGCAATGCCCTGCAAATCAAGGCGCAGCAGCAACGCTTCCCCCTCGACATATTTTACAGACACATTCACGTTGTTGGGAAGGCGCAGGGTGGGATGCCCGTTCAGGCGCACTTCCGGTACCGCGCTCATAATCCCGTCAATCAGGTCATCCCGCAAGGCTGCAATCTGCCCGGCCTTCTCCGCAAGCTGGGCGGTGGCCAGCTCAATGGCTGCCCCCAGGCCCACGATGCCCGCCAGGTTTTCTGTGCCCGCCCTGCGGTTGCGCTCCTGGGCGCCGCCGTGAATCAAAGGATTGAGGCGCAGCCCCTTCCGGATATACAAAGCCCCCACCCCTTTGGGGCCATGGAACTTGTGGGCAGAAAGGGAAAGCAGGTCCACCTGCCAGCTGTCCACATCCACAGGAATAGCGCCTACGGCCTGAACAGCATCCGTATGGAAGGCGATGCCGTGTTCCCTGGCAACCCTGCCAATTTCGGGAATGGGCTGGATGGTGCCGATTTCGTTGTTGGCAGCCATGACCGAAATGAGAATCGTGTCCTTTCGGATGGCCTTTTGAATGTCTTCCGGGTTCACCAGGCCGTGCTCATCCACCGGCACGTAGCTCACCTCAAAGCCGTCCCCTTCCAGAGCTTCCAGGGTGTTGAGGACCGCATGGTGCTCAATGGCGGTGGAAATCAGGTGCTTCCCGCGGTTGGCATGGGCGGTGGCATAGCCTTTGATAGCCCAGTTGTCGCTTTCTGTACCGCCGGAAGTGAAATAAACCTCAGCCGCCGTGGCGTTGATGGCGTTGGCCACTTTGCGCCGGGCTTCCTCCACCGCCTTGCGGGCATCCCGCCCGGTGGCATAGATGCTGGAGGGGTTGCCGTAATGGCTCCTGAAATAGGGCAGCATCTTTTCCAGCACCTGCTCGTGCATGGCGGTGGTGGCTGCGTTGTCCAGATAAATCCTGTTCAATCCTGTCCTCCTGCTTCCGGGGCATCGAGCCCACTCATCAGTATATCATGGAGGCTGTAGGAAGCCATCACATCCTGTATTTTCAGCGCCACTTCATTCCAAGTTTTGTTCAGGCCGCATTGTTCCGCCCGCTGGCAGGCATCCAGAGTCGCGCAGATGCGCAGGGATTGCGGGCCTTCCACCGCGGAAATCACCTGGCCCAGGGTGATGTCCCCGGCTGGTTTTGCCAAGAGAAATCCCCCTGCCTGGCCCCGCACGGAGCGCACCAGGCCTTCCTGCCGCAACCTGCCCAGCAGCTGCTCCAGGTAGTTCCCCGGCAGCCCGCAAGCGCTGATCCTGCTGATGGGCTGGGGGCCTTCATCGGCCCGCTGCGCCAGAAACAGCATGGCCCGCATGGCATATCTGCTTTTTGTGGATAGTTTCATCTGTCCTCCATCAATCCCGACTTATTTTCTCGGGATTGGGAAAATCATAGCATCCCGGGGGTTCGATGTCAAAGGAATCAGTGCAGCCCGGCATCCCTGATCTGGTCCAGATACCTGGTTTCCGCTTCTTTTTTGAGCAGTCTGTACAGCGTCTCCTGCTCTGGATCCTCCAGCAGCCGGTTGATGCATTGGCTGGTTTCTTCCACCAGCCTCATGTTGTTGATGCCGTAAATATTCAGCAGCCTCCCGTGCTGCCGGGTGCCCAGGAACTCCCCCGGCCCCCGCAGCTCCAGGTCCTTTTCTGCGATGACAAAGCCGTCCGTGGTTTGGGTGAGGGTGCGCAGGCGTTCGTTGGCTTCCCCCACCAGGAAGCACCAGCTTTCCTTGCTGCCGCGCCCCACCCGGCCCCTGAGCTGGTGAAGTTGCGCCAGGCCGAACATGTCTGCATCCTCAATCACCATGGTGGTGGCGTTTGGCACGTCCATGCCCACTTCAATCACGGTGGTGGACACCAAAACAGCCGCCTTGT
>DAITOE010000108.1:0-1880 GCA_036834245.1 Clostridia bacterium
TCTGCTCCTGGGTCAGCTCGTCCACATAGGCCAGGCCGCGGCGGATGAAGTCCTCGGCGATGTCGTAGCACTGCTGGTAATAATCGCTGGCGAAATAGAGGCCGCCGTTCCACTCAAAGCCCAGCCAGCGGATGTCCTCCATGATGCCGTCCACATACTCGGTCTCTTCCTTGGCGGGGTTGGTGTCATCAAAGCGCAGGTTGCACAGGCCGCCATAGCGCTCGGCGGTGGCAAAATCCGCCACCAAGGCCTTGCAGTGACCAATGTGCAGGTAGCCGTTGGGCTCCGGTGGGAAGCGGGTGTGCACCCGCTGCACCCGGCCTGAGGCCAGCTCTTCGTCTATGATGTCCCAGATAAAATTGGTCTTTTCGTTTGCTTCACTCATCTGATCCTACGCCCTTTCCTTCTGTACGGGGTTCATTATACTTGGTATTCCCTTGCGGGGCAAGCAAACCGGGCTCAGCCGGCCACCCTAAGGATGGCGCACTTGAGGTAATGGGTCTCCGGTGCTGCGGGCAGGGTGGGGTGGTCCCGGGCCGGGCCCCGCCAGTCCAGCAGCTGGATCCTGACCCGGGCGTCGTTGGCCGCCTGCTGGATGGTATCCCGGAACAGGTCCGGCAGCATGTTCTGGGAGCAGGAGCAGGTCACCAGGATGCCGCCGGGGGCCAGCATCTTCAGGGCCCTGAGGTTGATTTCCTTGTAGCCTTTGATGGCGCCTTTCAGGCTGGCCTTGTTCTTGGCGAAGGCGGGAGGGTCCAAGATGATCAGGTCATAGCGCTCCCCGGCATCGGCCTTTGCCCTCAGGTAATCAAAGGCGTTGGCTGCAACGAAGTTGATGTTGGAAAACCCGTTTGCCCGGGCGTTTTCATAAGCCTGGCCCAGGGCCACCTCGGAGATGTCCACCGCGGTGATGTCCTTAGCACCGTAATGGGCGGCGTGGAGGGCGAAGGAGCCGGTGTGGGTGCAGATGTCCAGCACCCGGGCCCCGGGGCAGAAAGGGGCGATGGCGGCCCGGTTTTCCCGCTGGTCCAGGAAATAGCCGGTTTTCTGCCCCTGCTTCACATCCACCAGGATCTTGATGCCGTTTTCCAGGATGGGCACCTGGTCGGGCACGTCGCCCAGGAGGAGGCCGGATTGCTCCGTCATCCCCTCCAGCAGGCGCACGGGCACGTCGTTGCGTTCCCAGATGCCTGTAGGCTGCACTTCTTCCACCAGGGCGTCCATGATGTCCTTCTGGAAGCGGGCCATGCCCAGGGACAGCAGCTGAAGGGAGAGGATGTCCCCGTACTGGTCCACAATCACGGCAGGCAGGCCGTCTGATTCCGCGTTGATGAGGCGGCAGGCCCCCAGGAGGCCCAGCTGGCGGCGCAGGCTGACGGCCTGCTTGACCCGCATCCTGATGAAGGCCGCGTCAATGGCGATAACCTGGTCCGTCAGCATCCGCAGGGTGATCTGGGAGTTGGAATTGTACAGAGCCTGGCCCAGGGGCCGGCCCCGGGCGGACACCACGGTGACCACATCCCCGGGCTGCACCTCTTTCTCGGCCCGGTCAATGTCGCTGGCAAATACCCAGGGGTGGCCGGAGAGGACCCGGCGCTCCTTAGCGGGCTTCAGGTAAACACGTCTTGTCATGGGGTTCCTTTCTGTGTAGGGGAGGCTGTCTGCCGGGGGGAGATGTTCAGCATCCGCCAGGCCAGGAAGGCGGACAGGAGGGCGAAGACGGCCATGGCCAGGAAGGCGGTTTTCAGGCCGCCGGCGTCAATCATCAGCCCCATCAGGATGGGCCCCAGGGTCATCCCGATGCCGTAAACGGCCTGGTACACCCCCATGGCCACGGCCCGCAGGTGCTGGGGGATGTCCCGGACGCTCTGGCCGATCAA
>DAITOE010000108.1:1980-6672 GCA_036834245.1 Clostridia bacterium
GCCCCCAGCCCCTTGGCCACGTTCACGGTGAAGCCGTAATAGGTGGCAAAGGCCAGGGCCTGGGTGAGGATGCCGATGACAGAGCAGGCCAGGAGGTAGGGGTCACGGGCCACCTGCAGCATCCTGGACAGGCGGATGCCCTGCCGGGCGTGGAGCGCTTCAGCCAGGCGGGTGCTCATGAGGAAGGCCAAGGCGCCGGCGATGAGGCTCAGGGTGAAGGCGGATTTCAGGCCCAGGCGGGGGATGATGAACAGCACCAGGAAAAAGCCGGCCAGGCGGCCCATCATGTTGGCGGCGTTCAGGTGGGAGATGCGCCGGGGCCCCTCATGGTGGGGGAAATAGGCGCTGTACAGCACGGTGAAGGACACCCAGGCGGCGGAGGCTGCTCCCGCCAGGCCCCGGGACAGCAGGAAGCCGGCCGGGGAGTAAAACAGCAGGAAGCCGGCGCAGGACAGGGTGGCAAGCAGGCAGCCCAGAATTACAAAGGGCTGCTGCCTGCCCAGGCGGTCGGCGGTGATGCCCAGGGGGATGCGCAGCAAGGTCTGGGTGAGGCCGTAGGCGCCGGACACCAGGCCCATGTAGGCGGCGTTCATGCCCATGCGCTCCAGCTCCGGGTTGATAAACTGGGTGTAGCTGTACTGGGCGGACCAGAACAGGGCAGTCACCAAAAACAGGAACCGGGCGGACTGCTGCGTCCTGCTTGTGTCATCCATGGCTGGCCTCCCGATGCGTTTGCCATCATCTTAGCAGATGCCGGGGCTTTGCTCAATTGAAAACCCCTGAAAACCAAAGGAAAACCAGGGCTTTTGGTGGGGATGCTGCCGCCTTTGTGTCAATTGACAGGGCGGCTCCCCTGTGTTAGCATTTTTTTATCAAATTTCATCAGGAGGGCTGCAGTTTGGATACACAGAAGGAAGCGCTGCGTCTGCACAAGGAATGGGGCGGCAAGATCGAGGTGGTTGCCCGGGTGCCGGTGAACAATGCCAGGGACCTGTCCCTGGCCTACACCCCCGGCGTCGCCGCGCCGTGCCTGGCCATTCAGGAGGACTATAACCTGTCCTTTGACCTGACCCGCCGTAACAACCTGGTCCTGGTGGTGACAGACGGCACCGCGGTGCTGGGCCTGGGGGACATTGGGCCCGAGGCCGGCATGCCGGTGATGGAGGGCAAGTGCGCGCTGTTTAAGACCTTTGGCGATGTGGACGCCTTCCCCCTGTGCATCCGGTCCAAGGAGGTGGACGAGATCGTCCGCACCATCTACCTGATCTCAGGGTCCTTCGGCGGCATCAACCTGGAGGACATCGCCGCCCCCCGCTGCTTTGAGATCGAGAAAAAGCTGCAGGAGCTGTGCGACATCCCCATCTTCCATGACGACCAGCACGGCACCGCCATCGTGGCCGGCGCTGCGGTGATCAACGCCCTGAAGCTGGTGAAGAAGGAGATCGGGGACCTGAAAATCGTCATCTCCGGCGCCGGCGCCGCCGGCATCGCCATCGCCAAGCACCTGCTGGCCATGGGGGCAGGCCCCCAGATGTACCTGGTGAACCGCAAGGGCATCCTCTATGACGGCAGGCCCGACCTGGCGGAGGACCAGAAGGAGCTGTGCAAGCGCATCAACCCCGAGAAAAAGCAGGGCAGCCTGGCCGATGCCATGGTAGGCGCAGACCTGTTCCTGGGGGTGTCCGGCCCCGGCCTGGTGACAGTGGAGATGGTGCAGTCCATGGCCAAAGACGCCATCCTCTTCCCCATGGCCAACCCGGTGCCGGAAATCTATCCCGAGGAAGCTGCAAAAGGCGGCGCCCGGGTGGTGGGCACCGGCCGCAGCGACTTCCCCAACCAGATCAATAACGTGCTGGCCTTCCCGGGCATCTTCCGGGGCGCGCTGGATGTGCGGGCCTCCCGGATTAACGAGGAGATGAACCTGGCCGCCTCCCACGCCATCGCCAGCCTGGTTGCAGAGGAGGAGTTGACGGAAGACTTCATCATTCCCCACGCCTTTGACAAACGGGTGGGGCCGGCGGTGGCCGCCGCCGTGGCCAAGGCCGCCCGGGACACCGGGGTGGCCCGGATTTAAGGGAAACTTAAGTTTCAGGGGAGGAGCATCACCGCTCCTCCTTTTTGCTTGCATTACCTGGGATTGTGAACATTTCCGAGGCCCTTCGCCGGTTGATTTTTGGCGGCCGGTTCATTATCATGTGTGGGGACTACAAATGAACAGGGCGGGTGTGTTTTGATGCAATCCCGCCCATCCCAAAAGGAGGTTGTGATGAAAGCCTTGCGCGTGGCCGTGATCGGTGTGGGAAGCATCAGCGGCATCTATCTGGACAATTTAACCCAGGTCTTTCAGGGGCTTGAAATCGCCGGGGTGTGCGACCTGATTCCCGAGCGCGCCCTTTCCGCCCAGGAAAAATACGGCCTGGCCCGGGTGTACGACAACATGTTTGAAGCCTTTGAGGACCCCACGGTGGACATCATCCTGAACCTGACCCGGCCCTACCAGCATTTCGAGGTGAGCCGCCTGGCCCTGGAGCACGGCAAGCATGTGTACACGGAAAAACCCCTGGGCATCACCATGGAGGAGGGCAACGCCCTGGTGGAGCTGGCCAGAAAGCGCGGCCTTGTGATTGCCGGCGCGCCGGATACTTTCCTGGGGGCGGGGCTGCAGTCCTGCCGGAAGTATATTGACGCCGGCATGATCGGCCAGCCCCTGGGTGCTGCGGCTTTCATGATCTGCCGTGGGCACGAGACCTGGCATCCTGACCCGGATTTCTATTACCAGCCGGGGGGCGGGCCCATGCTGGACATGGGGCCCTACTACATCACCGCTCTGGTGAGCCTGCTGGGCCCGGTGAGCAGGCTGGTGTCTGCCAGCAAGCGCAGCTTCGACAGCCGGCTGATTACCAGCCAGCCCCACGCCGGCACGGACATCCAGGTGAACACGGACACCTACATCGCCGGCACCATGCAGTTCCAGTCTGGCGTCATCGGCACCATCTTCACCACCTTTGACGTGTACTATCCCCGCCAGGACCGCCTGGAAATCTACGGCGGCGAGGGCACCCTGGTCCTGCCAGACCCCAATTATTTCGGCGGGCCCATCCAGGTGTTCCGGCCGGAATCCGGCAAGGTGGAGGAATTGCCCCTGCTGTTTGACTACCAGGACAACTCCCGGGGCCTGGGCCTTGCGGACATGGCCGCCGCCCTCAACACCGGGCGACAAATCCGCGCCGGCATGGAGCAGGTGCACCACGTGCTGGAGATTCTGACCGGCTTTGAAGAAAGCGCCCGGACCGGGGCCTGGCTGGACCTGGCCACCAGCTGCGCACGCCCTGAGCCTATGAAAAAGGCAGAGCTGCGGGGCCAGTTGGATTAATAGTTAGGGGCAGGTCATCCTGCCCCCTGATATGAAAGGGACAACGAAATGGGATTTTCAGAGAAGACGGCGCATCACGAGGTGGTTCTCACCGGGCAGGACCTGAGCCTGTTTGACCTGGTGGCGGTGGCCCGGCGGGGCGCCAAGGTGCGCATTGCGCAGGAGGCCATGGACAGGCTGGCGGTGTCCCGGGACGCGGTGGAGCAGATCCTGGACTTCGGCCAGCCCACCTACGGCATCAACACGGGCTTTGGCTCCCTGGCCAATGTGCAGATTTCCAGGGAACAGGCCAGCCTGCTGCAAAACAACCTGATTTTAAGCCACGCCGTGGGCTGCGGTGACCCCTTCCCCACGGAGGTGGTGCGGGGGATGATGCTGCTGCGGGCCAACGCGCTGTGCCAGGGCTATTCCGGCATCCGGCCGGAGTTGGTGGACACCTTCACCCAGAT
Organism: Clostridia bacterium; assembly: GCA_036834245.1. Taxonomy (GTDB): domain Bacteria; phylum Bacillota; class Clostridia; order Christensenellales; family Aristaeellaceae; genus UBA6115. Next base: position 5,803 of record DAITOE010000108.1, read on the forward strand.
GCTCAACCAGGGGGTGCACCCGGTGGTGCCGGAGAAGGGCTCCCTGGGGGCCTCCGGGGACCTGGCGCCCCTGTCCCACCTGGCCCTGGTGCTGCTGGGGCACGGGGAGGCAGAATACCAGGGCCGGGTGCTGCCCGGCCAGGTGGCCATGGACCAGGCGGGGATCGCAACCCACCGGCTGCTGGCCAAGGAGGGCCTGGCCCTGATCAACGGCACCCAGGCCATGTGCGCGGTGGGGGCCCTGGCGCTGTATGACGCCCTGCGGCTGTGCCAGCTGGCGGACATCGCCTGCTCTTTCACCATGGAAGCGCTGCTGGGGCGGATTGACGCCTTTGACGAGCGGGTGCACCGGATCCGCCCCCACAAGGGGCAGCAGACCGTCGCCCGAAATGTGCGGAAGCTGTGCGCAGACAGCCCCATGATGGCGGCGGCCCTGGGTTTGCGGGTGCAGGACGCCTACTCCCTGCGCTGCGTGCCCCAGGTGCATGGGGCGGTGCGGGACGCGGTGAACCATGTGAAAAGCGTGATTGAAACCGAGTTTGATGCGGTGACGGACAACCCCTTGATCTTTGCGGAGGACCGGGACGTGATCTCCGGCGGCAATTTCCATGGGGAGCCCCTGGCCCTGGCCCTGGACTACCTGGGCATCGCGGTGTCGGAGCTGGCCAACATCTCCGAGCGCCGGCTGGAGCGGATGGTGAACCACCAGCTGTCCGGCGGCCTGCCGCCCTTTTTGAGCAAGGCGCCGGGGGTGAATTCCGGCATGATGATCATCCAGTACACGGCGGCCTCCATGGTGTCGGAAAACAAGGTGCTGGCCCACCCGGCCAGCGTGGACTCCATCCCCTCCTCCGCCAACCAGGAGGACCA
>DAITOE010000109.1:0-6643 GCA_036834245.1 Clostridia bacterium
CTGGTTGGGGGCGAAAGTACGCTTACCTCGTCCTACCAACTGTGCTAATGCCCCGGGTGCGCTGTTTCAAGCGCCTGCACAGTATAGCATCCCACCCTTTGGATTTCAAGCCCGTTTTCCGGGTGGACACTGCCAGAATCAAACCGCCATGAAATCTGTGTATACAGGCCTTCCTGCTGTTGACCCATGGCCGCCCCGTGCTATAATGGGGCTGACAAGTGAATCGACGCGTGTGTTTGCGCAAAAGCGCTGCATCCTCTGGATGCAAGGGAAGTCGGATGAAAATTCCGCGCTAACCCAGTAACCGTGAAGCGGACAAGCGGACAGAAGGCCACTGCGAAAGCGGGAAGGCGTCCGTGCGGATGATGCCAAGCCGGGAGACCGAGACACAGGCTTGTGCCCCTGGGGTGGGAAGCCTTTTGAGTGAGGGCGGTTCCTGCGTTGGGGCTGCCCGTTTTCATTTGATCAACTGGAGGAGGTTCCCCTATGAGATTATCCCGGTTCCTTTCGTTGCTGCTGGCCCTTATGATGGCCCTGTCCCTGGCCCCGGCCATGCAGGCGGAGACCCTTGAGTTCACCGACATGGCAGACCGCGCCGTCAAGCTGGACAAAGCCGTTCAGCGCATCGTGGCCCTGCAGCCTGCGGACTGTGAGGTGCTCTTTGCCATCGGCGCAGGCGACCTGCTGGTGGGCCGCGGCGAATACTGCGACTATCCTGCTGAAGTGCTGGAGGTGCCCTCGGTGCAGTCCGGCTTTGAAACCAATTACGAGCAGATCATTGCCCTCGCGCCCGATGTGGTTATCCTCACCAAGATGGCCCAGAGCGTGGAGGACATCAAGAAGCTGGAAGAAGCCGGCATCACCGTGATCGTCAGTGATGCCCAAAGCATCCAGGGCGTGTACAGCGCCATTTCCATGCTGGGTCAGATCACAGGCAAGGCCGATGAGGCGGCGGAATTGGTTGCATCCATGACCCTGTCTTTTGCAGAGCTTGCAGAAAAAGCCAAGGACAAGGAAGGCGGCAGCGTGTATTTTGAGGTCTCTCCCCTGGCCTTTGGTCTGTGGGTGGCCGGCGCCGGCACCTTCATGGACGAGATCGCCACCATCCTGAACCTGAAAAACGCCTTTGATGACATCGAAGGCTGGCAGGCCATTTCCGAGGAGCAGGTCTTGACCCGCGACCCGGACATCATCGTCACCACCACCATGTATTTCGGCGAAGGCCCCACCCCGGTGGAGGAGCTCACCGGCCGCACCAGCTGGGACAGCCTGAAGGCCGTGCAAAATGGCCGGGTGTTCAATGCAGATGCCGACGCCATCACCCGCCCCGGCCCCCGGCTGGTGGAAGCTGCCCAGGCCTTCTACGACTTCCTGTACGGTGAGTAAACCCCAATCAACCGCAGGCAACAAAAAAACCCGCTTCCCTTCAAGCACCGGGTTTTCCGGCAGTGCGCTCCCTTGGCGCATTGCCGGTTTTTCCGTGCTGATTTTGGTCTCCATCCTGCTGTGCATCGCCCTGGGCAGCGTGCCCATCGCCCTTGATAAAACCGCCCGGGTGCTGCTGGACGCGCTCCGGGGCATCCGGGCGGCGGGGGACATGGAAACCACCATCATCCTCACCATCCGCCTGCCCCGGGTGCTGGGGGTCTTCCTGGTGGGGGCTTCCCTGTCCATCTGCGGGGCCGCCATGCAGGGCCTGCTGCGCAACCCCCTGGCGGACGGCGCCACCCTGGGGGTCTCCGCCGGCGCCTCCCTGGGGGCCATGCTGGCCATCCTCTTTGGCATCAGCCTGCCCCTCATGCCCCTGGCAGGCACCGCCCTGGTGGCCGTGCTGTTTGCCTTTTTGTCCCTGATGCTGGTGCTGTCCCTGGCCTATGCCCTGGACCGCTCCCTGGCCACCAGCACCATCATCTTAATTGGCGTCATCTACACCATGTTTATGGGCTCCCTGATGAGCCTGCTCATCTCTTTTTCCGGCTCCAAGCTGCGCTCCATCACCTTCTGGACCATGGGCAGCCTCAGCGGCACCGGCTATGGGGAGGTCATCTTTTTAAGCGTCGCCCTCCTGGTATGCGGCAGTGTACTGCTGCTGTCCTCCCGGGAGCTGGATGCCTTTGCCATGGGGGAGGACAATGCCCACAACATCGGCGTGTCGGTGAAACAGGTCAAGCTGCGGGTGATGATTTTCGTGTCCATCCTAATCGGCGTCAGCGTGTCCATCGGCGGCACCATCGGCTTTGTGGGCCTGGTGATTCCCCACATCTCCCGCCTCATCATCGGCCCTTCCCACAGGCGGCTGCTGCCCGCCAGCATCGTCTTGGGCGGTGTGTTCCTGCTGTTCTGCGATTTGCTGGCCAGGACGCTCCTCAGCCCCATTGAACTGCCTTTGGGGGTGGTCACCAGCCTGATCGGCGCTGTGTTCTTCCTGGTGATTTTAATCCGCAGCCGCAGGAGGATGGCCTGATGCTTTCCGTCCGCAAGCTGTCGGTGTCCTACCTGGATTTTGATGCGGTCTCTGATGTCAGCCTTGAGCTGGAATCAGGCCAGTGGCTGATGCTGGCCGGGCCCAACGGGGCGGGCAAGTCCACCATCATCAAGGCCATTTCAAACAGCCTCAAGTTTGACGGCCAGGTGCTGGTGGCCGGCCAGGACGTGACCCGGCTGTCCTCCCGGCAGCTGGCCCTGCACATGGCGGTGCTGCAGCAGTCCCATGCAGTGGGCTTTGCCTTTACGGTGGAGGAGCTGGTCCAGTTCGGCCGCTATGCCCACCAGCGCCGCTTCAGCCACAGCGATCCCCGGGGCAGGGAACTGGTGAACGAGGCCATTGCGGTCTGCGGGCTGTCGGCCATCCGGACACAAAACGTCCTCACCCTCTCCGGCGGCGAGTTGCAGCGGGCCTTCCTGGCCCAGGCCTTTGCCCAGGATGCGCCCCTGCTGCTGCTGGATGAGCCGGCCAGCCACCTGGACATGACCTACCAGCAAACCCTGTTTGAACTGATTGCCACATGGCTGAAGACAAAGGGCCGCGGGGTGATTTCCGTGGTGCATGATTTGCAGCTGGCCAGGCGCTACGGCAGCCATGCCCTGCTGTTAAATCAGGGCCGCCTGGTGGCTTCCGGCAGCATGGACGCCGTCTTCACCCGGGACAACCTGCAGTCTGTCTACGGCATGGATGTCAACGCCTGGCTCAACTGGCTCCATGCGCCCTGGCTGGATGGACAAAATGGTGATGATTCTGTATACTCATCTGGAATCAGAAAGGAATGAAGACAGATGAAATGTCAGTTTTGCCATTCAGAGGACAGCCGGGTGGTGGATTCCAGGCCCACAGACGACGGCGCCAGCATCAGGCGGCGCCGGGAATGCATCGCCTGCGGCAAGCGCTTCACCACCTATGAGAAGGTGGAAACCATCCAGCTGCTGGTGATCAAAAAGGACCAGACCCGGGAGGTGTTTGATTCCGACAAGATCCGGGACGGCATCATCCACGCCTGCCACAAGCGCCCGGTGACAGCCAAGGACATCGACTCCGTGGTGGCCCAGATTGAGCAGGTGTGCTACAACAGCCTGCAGCGGGAGATTCCCACCCACAAAATCGGTGAGATGGTAATGGAAGCCCTCCGCAAGCTGGACGAGGTGGCCTATGTGCGCTTCGCCTCCGTCTACCGCCAGTTCACCGACATCCCCACCTTCATGCACGAGTTGAGCCGGCTCATGAAGGAAAACCGGGAGAAGGACCAGGCAGCGCAGGCCTGACACACGCAGAACCAAATAAATAAAAGGGGTGTGATGCCCCTTTTTTATATGCCGATTCCGGGAAAATCAGACGAAGCCCCCGTCCACCCCCAGCACCTGGCCGGTGATGTAGGCGGCCCCGTCACCCAGCAAAAAAGCGGCAGCCCGGGCCACCTCCTCAGGCCGGCCGATGCGGCCCAGCAGGCTGCGTCGGGCCAGGTCCGCCCGCTCCTCTTCCGTATATTCCGCCAGCATGTCCGTATCAATCACCCCCGGGGCGATGGCGTTCACCCGGATGCCGGAGGGGCCCAGCTCCTGGGCCAAGGACTGGGCCAGGCCGATGAGGCCGGCCTTGCTGGCGGCATAGGCCGCCTCGCAGGAGGCGCCCCGCAGCCCCCACATGGAGCTGATGAACAGCAGGCTGCCCGCCTGCCGCTGCACCAGCCGGGGGATTAAGGGCTTTAACAGTACAAAGGCGCTGCGCAGGTTCACCGCCTGCAGGCTGTCCCAGTCCTGGGCGCTCAGGTCGCACAGCAGCCCGGTGTTGCTGATGCCGGCGTTGATGATTACCGCGTCAATGTGCCGGAGGTGGTGAAGCGCCGCCTCTGCCAGGTGCAGGGTGTCTTCGTCCCGGCGGAAATCCGCCCTGACGGGGATGGCGCCGCAGCTTGCAGCCAGCGCCCTGGCGGCTTCTTCTGCCTGGTGATAGGAGAAGACCACCTGCCACCCTGACTTGCACAGGGTGCGCACCATTTCCCGGCCGATGCCCCGGGAACCGCCGGTGACCAGCGCTGTTTTCATCGCCACCATCCTTTCTGCGAAAATTGTAGGCCCGGGCCTGGCCGCTGTCAACCGGTTTGCTTTACACCAGGCGGCATTGGGGCTATAATACATCCCATGTAAACAAAGGAGGAAGGCCATGCTGAAACGCGCTTTTTGGTTAAGCCTGTTTTGCCTCGCCTTCTTCCTGCTGTTGGGCCTGATGGTCCGGGGCGGAGCGGATTTGCAGCAGCAGCCTCCCCGGGTTCAGGCCTTTTTTGCCCTGATGCCCGCTGCCCAGGCGGCAGCCGGGGAGGAGCAGGCGCCAGCCCAGCAAGCTGACCTTAAAGCAGATCAGCCTTCCTATGGCGGGGCTTTGCAGCGGAGGGCAGCCGGCCCCCGCCTGCCCAAGGTCCCCTACCACCGGCAGGCCTATCATGCCTTTCATTATCCGGACAAAGCCGGGTGACTGCATCCTTCCGGTTAGCCCCATTATTGAAAAAGGATGAGGAAAGATGACAAAGAAACCACAGAAACAAAAAATCACCGTCAACCGCAAACTGGTGTCGGCCCTGACCATCATCGTGGTCCTGGCCCTCAGCATTGCCTTTGTAACCCTGGGCGTCACCGGCAGAAAGATGGATGCCCAGGGCCTGTACAACCTGTTGCCCTGGCTGCCCACCCCCGGTGAAAGCACCAACTGGCGGCAGGCCCTGGTGCCCGGCGCCGGGCTGGATGACAGCGTGGTCGTCCTCCTGTCTCCTGCCGGCGGCGAAGCCGGGGAGGAGGAGCTGAAGGCCGCAACCCGGGTGCTGGTGAAGCGCCTTGGGGACTTTGGCTGGGCGGACACCGCCGTCCAGGTGAAGGAAGGCAAGCTGGAGGTCACCCTGCCCAAGAGCGCAGACGTGGACTACCTGAAAACCCTGCTCACCGCCAAGGGCGAATACACCTTTGAAACCCCGGAAGGGGAGGTCTTCATGACCGGGGAAAACGTCACCACGGCGGGCTTTGGCTATGCGGACCAGAGCGGCCAGAACATCGCGCTGTCCATGGTGTTTGACAGTTTTGGCAAGGACGCCTTCGGCACCAAGACCGGCGAGCTCTCCGGCCAGAACATCACCCTGAAGCGGGACGGCGAGGTGGTGGTCAGCCCCAGCATCGGGGAAGCCATCACCCAGGGCATGGTATCCATCCCCGGCTTCACCCTGGACAGCGCACGGGAGAATGCTGTGCTGCTGCGCTCCGGCGCCCTGCCCTTCGCCCTCGCCCAGGAGGGGGACAGCCTGCCCGGCCAGGCCCTGCTTCTTGGCGAAAGCAAGGACCTGATCATCTACGCCTTTGTGGCGGTGCTGGCCATCCTGGCCCTGTACCTGATTGCGCGCTTCCGCCTGGGCGGCCTGATCGCCGCCTGGATGCTGCTGATGCAGCTGGCCCTGTCCTATTTCTTCGCCGCCCTCATCGGCGCCGGCTACACGGTGCTCACCCTGAGCGCCATCTACGCAGCCCTCCTGGTGTCCTTCTTTGCCGTGAACAACCTCTTCCTTGCCATCCAGGAGGACGCCCGCCAGGGCCGCTCCATCCGCCAGGCCATCAAGGAAGGCTATGCCGGCAAGGGCCACGCCTCCCTGGACGTGTTTGCAGGGCTGCTGCTGCTGTTCATCGTCTTCATCATGATGGACCAGGGCATCATCAAGATGTTCTCCGAGGTCATCGCCATCGGGCTGCTGTTGGGCCTCATCATTGTCCATCTGGTGCTGAGGCTGCTGCTGAACGAGTCCATCCACCTGTTCGGCGGCAAGAACAGCCTGTTCACTTCCAACAACTCCGTGAAAAAGGAGGGCTGAGGCATGCGCATCAACAAGTCCGCATTAAATACACTGATTGGTTCTGCGCTGATCATGATCGGCGCCCTGATTCTGTCCCTGATGGGGCTCGCCATGCAGTTCAACTTTGGGGCTGAGGCCACCATGCAGTACCTGCCCCTGATCCTGGCCATCCTGGCTGCTGTGGCTGTCTCCTTCCTCTTTGGCTGGGTGCGCTACAGCGTGGCCGGCGGCATCACCCTGGGGGTGGCCGTCCTCCACGACCAGCTGCTGTCCCTGGCCCTGTGCGCCGTCATCAGCATGGCCTTCGGCCTGTCTTCCTATGC
>DAITOE010000110.1:0-6581 GCA_036834245.1 Clostridia bacterium
CCCGGGCCAGGCCAAACAGGCCGCCGGCCAGCCAGTCCAGCTGTTTCAGGATGGGAAACTCAAACACGTGGCGGATGACGGACACCAGGAAAACCCACACCAGGTAGGCGATGAGGCAGCACAGGAGGAAACTCACCACGCTGATCACGGTCTGAATTAAGGTGTTGGACACATACTCATTCACGGTGCTCAGGCCGCTTTTGGAAAAGGCCTGGGTGACGATGTTGTCTTTCAGCAGGTTTTTCACCGAATCCGGGAAGGACACGCTGCCCAGCACCGTGTCCAGCAGGTTGCCGGATACCATGGACACCGGGGAGCTGGCCAATTCATAATCGCCCACCCGCACCACAGCGTCTGAATAATTCACCAGGACGTCCCGCACCGGCTGGCTTCTGGTCAAGAGAGTGGCCAATTGGGGACCAAAGAGCAGGCCGGCAAAAACCGAGACACCCAGGCCTGCCAGGCTGGCCACGGACTGGATGAAGCCGTGGTACAGCCCGTAAATGATGCTGATGGCCAGGACGAATAACAAAATACCGTCGACGATGTTCAAAACAGTCCTCCAGTGTGGGTCCGTCCGTCAGGGGAGGGAAATCAAATACACATCCAGGCCGCTGGACACCAGGCTGGCGCCGTTTGACAACTTGCCGATGAAGCCCGTGATGGGGGACTTGATGGGCAGCTTCAGGGCAGAGAAGCGCTGGGCGTTGAGCTCCGCCTGGTAGAGGGTGTCGGCAGAAATGGCGAAGATGGTGTTGCCCTTCAGCCCGGCGCCCACGCAGCTGTTGGGCAGGGTGTAGCGGCTGTCCCGTTTGTTGCTGGTCAATACCCGCAACTCCGTGATGTGCTGCTCGCTGGCGGTCTGCATCTCTGGCGCAAACAGCAGGGTGGCGTTGCTGGTGGCGGTGTTGGCGTCAATCAGCTTCCAGCCGTATACCAATTGCCGGGCAAAAGGATCCCGGGTGCCCCGGTAGTCGTAAAGGTTCATTTCCTTGGTGTTCACCACATGGAGCTTGTCCCCGGCGTACACCACCCGGTAGGTGATCTCCTCGCCCAGGTCCACCTCCCCGGTGTTCATGGCCCCCACCCGGTAGATGTTCATCACCGTCACCGGCGCGATGCCGTAGACATCCAGGGAGGTGGTCCAGAGGTAGTTGCCGTTTTCAAAGAAGTCCAGATCCAGGATCAGCTTGTCCTGGTAGGCGATGGACTCGGAATCCACCGCCAGGCCGTTGCTGTCCTTGATCAGCAAGGTGGGGCTCACCCCTTCCCCGATGACGGCGGCCACGTACTGGCGCCCGGCTTTTGCAAACTGGATGGGGTCGGGCAGGCGGTCGTTGTAGGTGGCCCGGCCGTTCCGGTCCACGATGTGCAGGTGGGATCCTGCCCAGGCAGCCACCAGGTGCTGACTGGCGGTGAAGCGGGCGCCGGGGCCCAGGGCATATTTCCATTGTTCGGTGCCGTTGGCGTTGAGGCAAAACAGGGTGGTGCCGTCATAATACAGCACCTTGTCCCCAAAGGGCGTCACCTGCTGGGTGGTCACGCAGCGCAGCTTGGTCACGTTCAGCCGGCGGGGGCCGCCGCCAAACACGCCCATCACATACAGGATCAGCACCGCGACCAGCACGATGGCGGCCATGGTCAGATAAAACCGTAAGCGGTTCCCTCCTGCGTTGTCGCGGTCCATGCAGTCCTCCCAAGTTCAATCTGAAGGGATTATAAACCTTCATCCAGAGGAGGTCAAACGCTCAGGGGCTGCCGGGGGGCTCACCGTCCAGCAGGCGGCGCTGCCGGGCACGGCTGATTTCAAAGATTCTCTCATACAGCGCCCGCAGGGCTTCCTGCCGGGAGGCTTCCCTGTTGGCCGTCAGGCGGCGCAGCACCGCCTCTTCCCGGCCGGGTTGGTGCACCGGGAGCTTGCCTGCCGCTTTGATGCCGGCAATCTCCTCCACCACATCCAGGCGCTGGCAAAACAAATCCGCAATCTGCGCGTCGATCAGGTCCAGGGCAGCCCTTGCTTCTTCCAGGTGCATCAAGCATTCCATCCTTTGGTTTTTTCTGCCCTCCATGGTATCATACCTGCTGGCGCTTTGCGACGGATTCCCATGGGCTAGCACCCGCCAGGGCGGCAATTTTCCGGCGCTCCTGGAGCGTTTTTGCCCGAAGGCGGGGCATGACCAAATTCTCCATCTGAAAACATTGACAAAACATGGTATTTGAGGGTAATATGATAAAGTTGCCTGTCGTATGGCAACAAGCTCAGCGGTTGGAGGTTCCATGCTGCAACAACTGGCAGACGGGAAGGACCGTGCAGTGGGGTTCAACCAGACCATGAAGGCCATCCACAAAGGCCTCGCCTGCACCGTTTTCCTGGCTTGCGACGCGGAATCAGGGCTGATTGAAACAGTCCGCGAAGCCGCCCTGACCCGGGGCCTTCCGGTGGTGGAAACCGCCACCATGAGGGAACTGGGCCGGGCCTGCAGGATTCAGGTCCCCTGCGCAGCAGCAGCGCTCCTCAACGGCTGAACCATCAACACGACTATATATTCCCATGGGTTGCGGGAATGTTATAGGAGGAGACCTTTTGTAGAGGCTCCGATCAAAATTCAGGAGGTGCCCCCATTGCCCACGATCAATCAATTGGTCCGTAAAGGTCGCAAGAAGATCGTCAAGAAGTCTGACGCGCCCATCCTGCAGGGTTGCCCGCAAAAGCGCGGTGTGTGCCTGTCTGTGAAGACCACCACCCCCAAGAAGCCCAACTCTGCCCTGCGCAAAATCGCCAGGATCCGCCTCACCAACCAGATTGAAGGCACGTGCTACATCCCCGGCATCGGCCACAACTTGCAGGAGCATAGTGTGGTCTTGATCCGCGGCGGCCGCGTGCGCGATCTGCCTGGTGTGCGGTATCACATCGTCCGCGGCGCGCTGGACACTGCCGGTGTTGCCAAGCGGAACCAGGGCCGCTCGCTGTATGGCGCCAAGCGTCCCAAGAAATAAGTAAGCCACGCCGGTCAGGCTGCATCCCTTTCTTCACCTTGCCCCGTCTTGGAACCGCGGGGGAAGCTTTCAGGGAAGGGGACAAGGCCGCTTGCGATGGAGGGCATCCTGCTGAAATGCCTCCAGCCTCCGGCTCACAAACGCACTATTATTAGGAGGAAAACTATGCCCCGTCGTGGATTTATCCCCAAACGAGAAGTATTGCCTGATCCGATTTACGGAACAGTCACCGTGACCAAGCTGATCAACCAGATCATGCTGGATGGCAAGCGCGGCGTCGCCCAGAACGTGTGCTACTCCGCCTTTGACATGATTAAAGAGAAAACCGGCAAAGAGCCCGGCGATGTCTTCCAGGATGCCCTCAACAACATCCTGCCCCAGCTTGAAGTCAAAGCCCGCCGCGTGGGCGGCGCCACCTACCAGGTCCCCATGGAGATCCGCCCCGAGCGCCGGCAGACCCTGGCCCTGCGCTGGCTGGTGGAGTTCAGCCGCAAGCGCGGCGAGAAGACCATGGCAGAGCGCCTGGCAGGTGAGGTCATGGACGCTGCCAACAACACTGGCAACGCGGTGAAGAGAAAAGAAGAAATGCACCGCATGGCTGAAGCCAACAAGGCCTTTGCCCATTATCGTTGGTAAAAAGGTTCAGCCACAGTAAGGAGTATAACGTTCATGCATAGAGACCACCCCCTGGACAAGGTTCGGAACATCGGCATCATGGCGCATATTGACGCCGGGAAGACGACCACCTCCGAACGCATCCTGTTCTACACCGGTCGCGTCCACCGCATGGGGGAAACCCATGAGGGCGGCGCCGTCATGGACTGGATGGACCAGGAGAAAGAGCGCGGGATCACCATCACCTCTGCGGCCACCACGGCCCAGTGGAATGGCCACCGCATCAACATCATCGACACCCCCGGCCACGTGGACTTCACCGTTGAGGTGGAGCGTTCCCTGCGTGTGCTGGACGGCGCTGTGGCGGTGTTCTGCGCCAAGGGCGGCGTGGAGCCCCAGAGCGAAACCGTGTGGCGTCAGGCCAACAAATACAACGTGCCCCGCCTGGCCTATGTCAACAAGATGGACATCAACGGCGCGGATTTCTACCGTGTGGTGGAGATGCTGGACGACCGGCTCAGCGCCAACGCCGTCCCCATCCAGTTGCCCATCGGCAAGGAAAACGACTTCACCGGCATCATCGACTTGATCCGCATGAAGGCCGAAGTCTATTACGACGACGAAGGCCGCGACATCCGGGAGGAAGAAATCCCCGAAAACATGCAGGCCTTGGCGGATGAATACCGGGAAAAGCTGATGGACGCCGTGGTGGGCACCGATGAAAAGTTGATGGAAAAATACTTCTCCGGTGAGGAAGTCACCCGGGAAGATTTGATCGCAGCCATCCGGAAAACCACCATTGCCTGTGAGATGACCCCGGTTTTATGCGGCACATCCTACCGCAACAAGGGCGTTCAGCCGCTCCTTGATGCCGTATGCGATTTCATGCCCTCACCCATCGACATCCCCAGCATCATCGGCACTGACCCCCGGAAAGACAACGCAGAGATCGAGCGCCATCCCAGTGATGACGTGCCCTTCTCCGCCCTGGCCTTCAAAATCGCCGTGGACCCCTTTGTGGGCAAGCTGGCCTTTTTCAGGGTCTATTCCGGCAAGGCCTCTGCCAACACCTATGTGTACAACTCCACCAAGGGAAAACGGGAGCGCTTCAGCCGCATCCTCAGGATGCATTCCAACCACCGGGAGGACATCGATCAGGTGCTCACCGGTGACATTGTGGCGGCAGTGGGGCTCAAAGAAACCACCACGGGGGACACCCTGTGCGACGAAAAAGCCCCCATCATCCTGGAATCCCTGGAGTTCCCCGAGCCCGTCATCCGGGTCGCCATCGAACCCAAGACCAAGGCCGGCCAGGAGCGGCTGGGCTATGCCCTGACCCGCCTGGCAGAAGAGGACCCCACCTTCAAAACCTACACTGATCAGGAAACCGGGCAGACCATCATCGCCGGCATGGGCGAACTGCACCTGGAGATCATCGTGGACCGCCTGATGCGGGAGTTCCGTGTGGAAGCCACCATCGGCCGGCCCCAGGTCGCCTACAAGGAGACCATCCGGGTGGCTGCCAAAGGCGAAGGCCGCCATGTGCGCCAGTCCGGCGGCCATGGCCAGTACGGTCACTGCATCATCGAAATCACCCCCACCGAGCCGGGCGAAAGCTACAGCTTCGAGAACAAAACCGTGGGCGGCGTCATTCCCCGTGAATTCATCGCCCCCATCGACGCGGGCATCCGGGAGGCGGCGCAGTCCGGCATCCTGGGCGGCTACGAGGTGGTGGACTTCAAGGCGGCTGTCCTGGACGGCAGCTACCACGAGGTGGACTCCTCGGAAATGGCCTTCAAAATCGCCGGCTCCCTGGCCTTCAAGGATGCGCTGCGCAAAGCCAGCTGCTGCCTGATGGAGCCCATGATGAAGGTGGAGGTCATCGTGCCCGACCAGTACATGGGCGACGTGATTGGCGACCTCAACGCCCGCCGCGGCCGCATCGAATCCTACGAGGCCCGCCTGGGGGACGAGATCATTCATTCCTACGTGCCGCTGAGCGAGATGTTCGGCTACGCCACCGACCTGCGCTCCAAGACGCAGGGGAGGGGCATGTTCACCATGTCCTTTGACCACTACGAGGAAGTGCCCAAATCCATCGCGGAAAAAATCCTCGGCCACTAAACCGTATTAAAAAGAGACATCCTGAAGGAGGAAACCATGGCAAAACAAAAGTTTGAGCGCACCAAGCCCCACGTGAACATCGGGACGATTGGCCACGTGGACCACGGCAAGACCACCTTGACCGCTGCGATCACCATGGTGCTGGCCCAGGCAGGCCACGCCCAGGCGATGAAGTATGACGAGATTGACAAGGCCCCCGAAGAGAAGGCCCGCGGAATCACCATCAACACCTCCCACGTGGAATACGAGACGGACAACCGCCACTATGCCCATGTGGACTGCCCCGGCCACGCTGACTATGTGAAGAACATGATCACCGGTGCCGCGCAGATGGACGGTGCCATCCTGCTGGTGTCCGCCCCCGACGGCCCCATGCCCCAGACCCGTGAGCACATCCTGCTGGCCCGCCAGGTTGGCGTGCCCTCCATGGTGGTGTTCATGAACAAGATCGACCTGATGGACGACGAGGAGCTGCTGGAGCTGGTGGAGATGGAAGTGCGCGACCTGCTGTCCAGCTACGACTTCCCCGGTGACGAGATCCCGATCACCAAGGGCTCTGCCCTCAAAGCACTTGAGTACATGCAGCAGGACGGCTCCGACCCCCTGAATGCCCCTGAGACCAAGTGCATCATCGACCTGATGAAGACGGTGGATGAGTACATCCCCACCCCTGCCCGTGCAGTGGACCGTCCCTTCCTGATGCCTGTTGAAGACGTGTTCTCCATCACCGGGCGCGGCACCGTGGCCACCGGCCGTGTTGAGCGCGGCGAGGTGAAGGTGTCCGACACCGTCGAAATCGTGGGCCTGATGGAAAAGCCCCGCGCTGTGGTGGTGACCGGCGTTGA
>DAITOE010000111.1:0-6521 GCA_036834245.1 Clostridia bacterium
ATGCTTCCATGAATCGGTCTGCGTCAGGATTCACTCCACTTCGTTCGCTGCCAGGGCAAGCCTGCCAGCTCACTATGTTCCGGAATCCTTCCTTCCGCTTGAAAGCAGGCTTTCAAGCGAGAGGAGGGACCCCGAAGTGGACGCCTCCGCCGAGCTTGCGAGGTGGAAAGGGAACGCAGGGAGTCCCGACGAGGCTACGCCTCGTTCCTTCGACTTAGCAGAGCCATCAAAAATCCTCGATCCATGAGTGCATTAACTCGTGTGTTTAGTATTAGTTCTTTTCGGGTCATATTCCCTCAAAACACCGGGCTGTCCATCCAAGACTGGCCCCGGCCTGCGCCCTGCACCACCTGCAGGTAGGCATCACTGGGCGCGTTCTCAGGCGCTATCCGGCTGCTGTGGGTCAGGGTGCGCACCGCAATGCCGTGGTAGCTGCCCAGCAGCACCTCCCGGTTGTACCAGGTGGGGCCTTCCTGTTGGCGGATGTCCTGGTATTGCTCCCTGGTGATCAGGTAGGCGCGGCCCAGGACCCTGCCGGGCCGGTCCATGTCCAGGAAGGCTACACCCTGATGGTTCCAGCTGGGGGAGCGCTTGGCATAATAGCGCTCATAGCCCAGGGTCACCGGCATGGTGGATATGGGTGGCTTTTTGTCCCGGCAGCCAGTGTGACGCTTGCCGGTTGGGGGGTATATACCGCCCCTGATGTAATAGGCAAAGCGTTTTTCGTCGATGTTGGTGCCGTAGGCGGCGTACCACACCAGGTCCTCCTGCCTGGGGCCGTAGGGCTGGTCCGCCTCCCCGATGGGCTGCGCTGCGTGGACCTCGTGAAGGTACAGATAAACCTCCGCCGGCAGAAGGTTGCCTTCGATGTGGACAAGGATCGGTTCCCGGCTAAACAGCACGCCCTGGGCTTCGATCCGGTCCGTTTGTTGCAGGCTCAGGTCATGGACAAAATACAGCTCCCCCTGGATGCTGCCATGGCCCCCCTGCCTGGCGGCGGGATAGGGCCCCAGGTCGTACAGGCTGTAGCCCTCAATGCGGGCCCTGCCCAGATAGACTGCCCTTGCCAGGGCGGCGTGACGACTTCCGGTGCTCATGAGGCTGCCGTACACGAAGACCCGGGTCCACCTGGACAGCAGGCCCCCTGCCAGCTCCGTAAAGGCCGGGGACAGCCCGGGGTGGGCCTGCAGGAACTGCTCCAACCCGCACCGCAGGAACCAGCCCATGGCCCTTTCCTCGCCCTCTGCGGCTTCAAAGCCATGCCCCTGCAGCCCCCGGCCGCAGCAGAAATCCAGCCCCCGGCCCAGGGCGTTAAGCACCTTGTCTGAAGGCTGTTCTTCGCCCAGCCCTTCCCGCATCAACAGGGCACAGCACAGGTAGCTGGCCTCGTAGCAATATGCAACCCGGCAATCGCTTTCAATCCGGTGGCTGTCCACCAGAGCGAAGCTGCCGTCATCTGCCTGGAAATTTAGGATTTCTGTCAGCCATGCATCCCGGGTAGCCCGGGTCCACAGGCCCTCATTCATCACCAGGCGCGTCAACCGCATCAGCTGGGCATCCATGTCCGTAAGGTCCGGCTGAAGGTGGGGATAGCGGGTCAGGTTCAGTTTGTATGTCATCTTGCTGCCCTCCTTGATGTGTTGTTTACAGGATAAAACAAAATGGGCAGAAAGAAGAGGCAACTCGCGTGCCGCTTTTACTGGTAGTCGATGTCCTCAATGGCCAGCAGGTCCTTTTCACGGATGTCAAAGGCCGCGCCCTCCCGGGGCAGCAGCCGGTAGCTGTCCTGTTCCAGCCACTGCAGCCGGGCCTCGCGGTAGGTGCGCTCCTCTCCCTCAAGGTAAAGGGAGATGGTGGCGGGCTGGCCGGACTTCACCAGGTAAAGCAGCCGGTTGGCGGCGCTGGCCCGGTGGGCCTGCCATTCCGGGGCCATGTCCGGGCCCAGGTCCTCCAGCAGGGCGGCTTCCTCCGGGGCCTGCTCCCGCAGCTTGTCCTTTGCATAATCGCTCAGCTGGGCATAGATGCTGGCGGCCAGCCGGGCATAAAAGGCATAGGTCTCGCTGTCCCGGTCCAGCAGCTTCAGCAGGCCCACGGTGCCGGCATAGGCCTGGGACAGGTCCATCACCAGGAAGACCGGGTGCTGGGAGGAGCGGTAGCGGAGGTCCCGGCCTGAAAACTCGGCTTGAAGAGTTACCCCCAAAAAGGAGGTGCCCTGGGCAAGCTGCTGCAGGTCCTTGCGGATGGTGCGGGGCTCCAGGCCAAAGTGCCGGGCCATCTCCGCGCGGCTGCGGGGCTGGTGGAGGTATTTCACCATCTCAATCTGCCGCTCGGCGGGGTTGTCCACCAGGTGCACCGACATCAGTTCGCTGTCAAAGGCATGGCCGTAGCGCCTATTCAGGTAGCGGTAGAAGCCCAGCACCATCTCGGCGCTCCGGGCCTTGTCCCCCTGGGAGGCCAGCACAAACTCGTCCAGCAGGTACAGGGCGGAAAGGCCCTGGTCCAGGATGTCTTCCCGCTGCAAAAACGCTGAAATCCGGCCGATGATTCGGTCCATGTCTTGGCCGGAATAGCGCAGGGCTCCGGTGTTCAGGTAGTCCTGGAAGGCTTGATGGAGGGTGGGGCTGTTTGTATGAGGCATGGCATGCTCCTTTGCTGTGGCCGGGCGGGGGGGTGATGACTATGATGCTACCATGTAGGCGGTGAATGCACCACCTGCCGGCATCCGCGCTCACCCTATCCATTGAAATGATTGAAGAATAATAATCCGGGTAAAATAACTGGTTTTTCCTCTTGACAGGGAGAGTTAGAGGGTTTAAACTGCCCCTGGTTAGAAACGTCTAACACAGGAGGATGCCATGCCCTTGACCTATCTTCGCCCCGGGGAATCCCGCTTGATTCTGCGCATTGCCGGCCGGGATGCCCAGCAGGCCCACCTGGCCGCCCTGGGCTTTGTGCCGGGGGAAAAGGTGACCGTGCTGTCGGTCCGGGGGCAGGATCTGATTATCCTGATCAAGGACAGCCGGGTGGCTCTGGGCCAGGCATTGGCTGCCCGCATTCACGTATAGGAGGATTGTATGAAAACACTGAAGGATGTGCCTGTGGGAGAAACCTGCAGGGTGATCAAGCTCCACGGGGAGGGGGCCATGAAACGGCGCCTGATGGACATGGGCCTCACCCGGGGCACGGAAATCTATGTGCGCAAGCTGGCCCCCCTGGGGGACCCCATGGAACTGACCCTGCGGGGCTATGAATTGAGCCTGCGCAAGGAGGATGCAGCCAGCATTGAGGTGGCTTGATACTGGACGCAATCCTTCGTCCGGTATCATTCAATTATTTTTTACCAGAAAGTTAGATGCGTCTAATACCGGTTCATCAAAGCAAGAATGTTTGAACTCAGTATAAAGAAAGGAGCCGCTATGTCCCTCACCATCGCCCTGGTTGGCAACCCAAATTCCGGAAAAACCACCCTCTTCAACGAACTCACCGGCGCGCGGCAGTACGTGGGCAACTGGCCCGGGGTCACCGTGGAGCGCAAGGAAGGCCCCCTGAAGCACAACAAAGAGGTCACCCTCCAGGACCTGCCCGGGGTGTACAGCCTGTCCCCCTACACCCAGGAGGAGGTGATTACCCGGGACTACCTCACCCGGGAATCCCCGGCTGCCATCATCAACATCGTGGACGGCAGCAACATCGAGCGCAACCTCTACCTCACCACCCAGCTGCTGGAATTGGGCATCCCCCTGGTGGTGGCGGTGAACATGATGGACGTGGTGGAAAAAGCGGGCGACACCATCGACTTCGGCCGCTTAAGCGACGCCCTGGGGGTGCCGGTGCTGCCCCTGTCCGCCCTGAAGGGGGAGGGGGCCATGGCGGTGGCGGACATGGCCATCTCTGTGGCAAACAGCAGCCTGAGCCGGGGGGACCCTCATGTCTTCACCGGGGCGGTGGAGCACGCCCTGGCCCACATCGAGGAGGCCCTCACCCACTGGGACAATGGCAGCACCCACCACCACCATGCAGGCGGCGTGGTGCATCCCGGCGCCATGGTGGCGGAAGGCAGGCTGCGCTGGTTTGCCGTGAAGCTGTTTGAAGGGGACGAAAAAGTCCTTGCAAGCCTCAATCTGGACCAGAAAACCAGGGCCCGCATCCAGGAGGCGGTTTTGGAATGTGAAGCCCTGCTGGAGGACGATGCCGAAAGCATCATCACCGACCAGCGCTATCAATACATCAGGGAGCTGGTGGCGGAGGCCGTCCGCAAAAAGCCCCGGAAGGACGGCCTTCTCCCCTCCGACCGCATCGACCGGGTGGTCACCAGTCGCATCCTGGGCTTCCCCATCTTCATCGCCGTGATGTTCCTGGTGTATTTCATCTCCGTCACCACCATCGGCAGCTTTGTCACCGACTGGACCAACGAGGGCCTCTTTGGCGACGGCTTCTTCCTCCTGGGCCGGGGCAAGGCAGCCTTTGAGGAAGCCACGGAGGCATACGAGACCGCTGTGGCCCAAAGGGAGGCCTTCATCGCGGCTGCCAGGGAGCAGGGCCTGGACCCTGAATCCCCGGATTTTGCCAGCCTGGCCCAGGCCCTGGTGGCCCAGCGCCCCCTCAGGGCTTCAGACGGCAGCCCGGAAGGCACCGAGGAGGTCACCTTCAGCATCTACCAGGCCGCCCTGGCGGCGGAGGAGCCGGCGCCGCAGGCCTATGGCCCCTGGGTGCGGGGCATCCCCGCCCTGGTGGAAGGCTGGATGGAAAGCGGCAATGTAGCAGATTGGCTCAGGCAGCTGGTGGTGGAGGGCATCATCGGCGGGGTGGGGGCCGTCCTGGGATTTGTGCCCCAGATGTTCGTGCTGTTCTTCTTCCTGGCCATCCTGGAGGACATCGGCTACATGGCCCGGGTGGCCTTCATCATGGACCGCATCTTCCGGCGCTTTGGCCTGTCGGGCAAGTCCTTCATCCCCATGCTCATCGGCTCGGGCTGCTCGGTGCCCGGCATCATGGCCAGCCGCACCATCGAAAACCTCAGGGACCGGCGCATGACCATTATCACCACCTCCTTCATCCCCTGCGGGGCCAAGATTCCCGTCGTGGCCCTGGTGGCTGGCGCCCTGTTTGCAGGCAGCTGGTGGGTGGCGCCCCTGGCCTATTTCCTGGGGGTGGGCGCGGTGATCACCAGCGGGATCATCCTGAAAAAAACCCGCCTCTTTGCCGGCACGGCGTCCCCCTTTGTGATGGAGCTGCCTGCCTACCACCTGCCCAAGCCCAAGAATGTCCTGGGCTCCATGTGGGAGCGAGGCTTCAGCTTCATCAAGCGGGCCGGCACCGTCATCCTGCTGGCCGCCGTGGTGCTGTGGTTCCTGAAGGCCTACGGCGTGGTGGAGGGCCGGCTTCAAATGGTGGAGGACATGGACCACAGCATCCTGGCTTTCTTGGGCGGCCTCATCGCCCCCCTCTTCCGCCCCCTGGGCTTTGGCACCTGGCAAAGCAGCGTGGCCACCACCATGGGCCTGGTGGCCAAGGAAGAGGTGGTCAGCGTCTTCGGCGTCCTCTACGGCGTGGGGGAAGGGGCCCTGGACTTTGTGGAGGCCGGCAACTTCGACCGCCTGGCCCCCATTGCGGCCCACTTCACGGCGCTGTCCGGCTTCAGCTTCCTCACCTTCAACCTGCTGTGCGCCCCCTGCTTTGCCGCCATCGGCGCCATCCGCAGGGAAATGAACTCCGCCAGATGGACCCTGTTTGCCGTCTCCTACCTGATGGTCTTTGCCTACGGGGTGTCCTTCATCCTCTTCCAACTGGGCAGCATGTTCACCACTGGCTTTGCACCGGTGCAGCTGCTTGCCGTCGCCCTATTGGCCGGCCTCATCTACCTGATCTTCCGGAAAAACCCCCATGAGAACCTGCGTGCGAAAGGAGCCCTGGTATCATGAGCGCTGGAAGCTGGATCCTGGTTGCCATCCTGCTGGCCGTCCTGGCCCTGGCCCTCCGCAGCATCGTCAAGGCCTGGAAAACGGGCTGCGGCGGCGCCTGCGCCGGCTGCGCCGCCCAAAGCAGCTGCCAGACGGCTGCCCGGGAAGCGGCATCCCAAAAATTAGATGCATCTAACTGATATAAACCGGGTGAAAGCCGGGTAGATGATTCCTTACGACAATCTACGGAAAGGAACCATGGATGCAGGAACGCTTCGAGGAGACATTTATTCACCACTGCGCCCCCACCCTGGCGGGTCACAAGGCAGGCAGCCTGTTCTGCTGGCGGGTGCAGGGAGACGATTTGACAGGCAGGCTCAAGGCCCTGGAACAGGAGCTGGCCCACAAGGGGGTCAGGATCCGCCAGCTGTGCCGCTGTGAACAGGCCCGGCAGGTCTATGTCTACCGCCCGGCTATGTTGGCGGCGCTGCTGCGCCAAAGCGAGGTAGCCCGGTTTTTGAAAGGCCTGGGCTACCACAGCCTGGAGGACACCGAAAGCGTGCTGGAGCAATTGTTCAGCCGCTTCCAGGCCCAGCCCCTCTTTCCCCATGAGGTGGGGCT
>DAITOE010000112.1:0-6517 GCA_036834245.1 Clostridia bacterium
TGGGCGGCATCCGCACCATGAAGGGCCTGCCCGGCGCGCTGTTTGTGGTGGACCCCCAGATGGAAGCCATCGCCATTGCCGAAGCCCGCGCCCTGGGCATCCCGATTGTGGCCATTGTGGACACCAACTGCGACCCGGACCTGGTGGACTATGTCATCCCCGGCAATGATGACGCCATCCGCGCTGTCAAGCTGATTTCCGGCAAGATGGCCGACGCCGTCCTGGAAGGCAAGCAGGGCAGCCAGGCCGAGAGCGATGTTGAAGACGAAGAGATGACTGAGGAGGCAGGCGCTTAATCGCCGCCCCTGACGGAATAAGGAGAAAACAATGGAAATTACTGCTGCAATGGTCAAAGAGCTCAGGGAGCGCACCCAGGCTGGCATGATGGACTGCAAGAACGCCCTGATTGAGACCAAGGGCGACATGGAAAAGGCTATCGAATACCTGCGGGAAAAAGGCCTGGCTGCCAACGCCAAAAAGGCCGGCCGCATCGCCTCTGAGGGCATGGTGGACAGCTATATCCACATGGGCGGCAAGATTGGCGTGCTGCTGGAGGTCAACTGCGAGACCGACTTCGTGGCCAACACCGACGCCTTCAAGAACCTCTGCCACGACCTGGCCCTGCAGATTGCGGCCAGTAAGCCCCTGTACATCTCCAAGGAAGAGGTGCCCCAGGCCGAGCTGGACAAGGAGCGCGAGATCCTCCGCGCCCAGGCCCTCAACGAAGGCAAGCCCGAGAAGATCGTGGAGCGCATGGTGGACGGCCGAATCGAGAAGTACTACAAGGATGTGTGCCTGCTGGAGCAGCCCTTCGTCAAGAACCCCGACATCACCGTCCAGGCCCTGGTGAACGAAACCGCCCTGGCCAGCGGGGAAAAGATTTCCGTACGCCGCTTCACCCGCTATGAGCGGGGCGAAGGCATCGAGAAGCGCAGCTCTGACCTGGCCAGCGAAATCCAGGAAATGACCGGCCAGGCGTAATGGCGCCGCATCGATCAATTGTCCATTAGGCGGCGCTTTGCGCCGCCTTTTTGCTTCAAAACAGGGAGGGGAACATGAAGTACAAACGGATCATGCTCAAGCTGTCCGGCGAGGCCCTGGGGGAAAACGGCGCGCTGTTTGACCACAGCCAGATCCTGGCGGTGGCCCGGGTCATCAAAGAGGTGGTGGACGCCGGGGTCCAGGTGGGCATTGTAATTGGCGCCGGCAACCTGTGGCGGGGCCGCCACGGCGCCGGCAGCGGCATGGACGCCGTGAAGGCGGACCAGATGGGCATGCTGGGCACCCTGATGAACTGCCTGGTGATGCAGGACGCCCTGCGCCAGGCGGGGCTGAATGCCCCCATGTTCTCCGCCCTCCACGTGCCCAATGTGTGCGACAGCTACCGGGCAGATGCGGCAGATGCCGCTCTTTCTGCCCACGGCGCAGCCCTCTTTGGCGGCGGCCTGGGCAACCCCTTCTTCACCACGGACACGGCGGTGTCCCTCCGGGCCATCGAGCTCAAGGCGGACGCGCTGCTTTTGGCCAAAAACATCGACGGCGTGTACACGGCCGACCCCCGGCAGGACAAGGAAGCGGTGCTGCTGCGGGATCTCACCTACCAGGAGGCCATCGCCAGGCAATTGAAGGTGATGGACCTGTCCGCCCTCCTGCTGTGTGCGGAGCAGGGCCTGCCCCAGATGCGGGTCTTTGCCCTGTCCACCCCGGAGAACATCAAGAAGGTGCTGGCGGGGGACGACATGGGCACCGTGCTGCACCCCTAAAAGGACAAGCGTATGAAAAAACTGCGGCGCCTGGTCTGGTTCATCGCAAAACGCCTGATCATCATCACCGCCATCCTGGGGCTGATGACCATTGCCTTTTATTTTTCCATGAACGCGGCCAACATCTACGTCATCATCAAGGATGGCATGGCCCAGCGGGCGCTGACGGTGATGATGAACGGCGAGGGGGAGGAGCTGCACAAGTATTTTTCTGCCGCCTACCTGCCCCTGGACAAGCGCCTGGCCACCATCCGGGACGGCAGCAACCCCTATGAGCCCTACCAGATCACCGGCATTGACCACAGGCTCCGGATGGAGTGGATGTGGACCTGGCCCTGGGAGGACACCGCCCGGGCCACCATCACCGAGCAGGTGCCCGGCATCGACGGCCGGGTGAAAGCCAGCTACCGGGAGCAGCTGCCCCAGGAACAGCATGCGCCGCCCCGCTGGCCCGCCGCCCGCTATGATGTGATTTTGATCCGGGAAAACGGCCAGTGGCACATCCGGGAACTGCGCAATGAAAGGGCTTACAACCCATAGTTTCTAATCAGTATGAGCGATAATACAACAAAAACACCCTTGCTGATGCTGGCCCCCCTGGCCGGGATCACCGACTGGCCTTTCCGCCTGCGCTGCCAGGAGCAGGGGGCGGATGTGTGCGTCACGGAGATGATCAGCGCCATGGGGCTGGTGATGGCACCCAAGAAAAGCCGGGCCTACCAGTATCTGCTGGCCCACCATCCCCATGAACACAAGCTGGTGGCCCAAATCTTTGGCAAGGACCCGGACTATATGGCAAAAGCGGCGAAACAGCTGTCCGCCCTGCCCCAGTATGCCGGCATCGACATCAACTTCGGCTGCCCGGCCCCCAAGGTGACGGGTAGCGGCAGCGGCAGCGCCCTGATGAAGGATCTGAAGAAGGCCGAGGCCATCATCCATGCGGTGCGCAAGGCAACCGATAAGCCCCTGTCTGCCAAGATGCGCATCGGCTGGGACGCGGGCAGCATCAATGCGGTGGAATTTGCCCGGATGTGCGAAGCCGCCGGGGTGGACAGCCTGTGCGTCCATGGCCGCACCCGGCAGCAGCAATACAGCGGCCGTGCAGACTGGGAGATGATTGCCCGGGTGAAAGAAGCAGTGCGGATTCCCGTCATCGCCAACGGGGACGTCTTCACCCCGGAGAACGCCAGGGTGCTGCTGAACCAGACGAAAGCCGACGGCATCGCCATCGGCCGCGGCGCCCTGGGCAATCCCTGGTTGTTCGGGCAGATCAAGCAGGCCCTGAATGGGGAAACGCCAACCCAGCCCAGCCCCAATGAGGTGCTGCGCACCGCCCTGTCCCACCTTGAGGACATGGTGGCCTTCAAGGGAGAGCGCTGGGCGCTGATTGAGATGCGCAAGCACTTCGCCTGGTACCTGAAGGGCACCAAGGGCGCGGCGGCCACCCGGGCCCAGATCAACACCACAGAAAGCCTGGAGACTCTGAAAGCCATCCTGAACCAGCATTTTGAAACCCTGACATCAGAAAACGAACCATAATTCCAGGTAAAACACCCTTGCAGACCGCAACATGCAAGGGTGTTTTATATTGACAATCATGGGGTCATCATCAATAAGAAGGCCCTATTAAAGTTTTTTGCGCACTTTTTTTCAAAAAAGTGCCGTCCCCCGTTCTCTTTCGCCGTCCCTACAAAATATGCACACAGTTCTCCTCAAAGCCGAGGAAGGCCTGATCGCTCACCTGGAAGGTGTGCTTGTTGACGGGGCAGTCGTCGGTGATTTTGAGGAGCATGTCCCCCAGCATGACGTGGTAGAAGTGGTAGGCGCCCATGAAGCAGGAGAGGGTGACAGTGCAGGGGAGGGGGCCCTGGGTGCCGATGCGGACGGCCTCGGGGCGCACCACCATGCGGCAGACCTGGCCCACGGGGTAACCCTTGGGGTTGGGCAGGGGCAACTCGTGGCCAGCGATGTCCATGACGCAGTCGTCCCCGGACACGCTTTTGATGGTGCCGTCCAGGAAATTGGCCTCGCCGATGAAATCGGCCACAAACTCGCTGTTGGGGTGGTAGTAAATCTCCCGGGGGGAGCCCATCTGGGCGATGAGGCCCTGGTTCATGATGATGATCTGGTCAGACAGGCTCATGGCCTCGGACTGGTCGTGGGTGACGTAGACGGCGGTGATGCCCAGTTCCTGCTGGATGCGGCGGATCTCGGTGCGCATGGTGACCCGCAGCTTGGCGTCCAGGTTGGACAGCGGCTCGTCAAATAGCAGGACGGAGGGCTCCACCACCAGGGCCCGGGCCAGGGCCACCCGCTGCTGCTGGCCGCCGGAGAGTTGGTTGGTCATCCGGGCTTCCAGGCCTTCCATCTCCACCAGGTCCAGGATGTTCATGACCTTCTCCCGGATGGTGTGGCGGTCCAGCTTGCGAATTTTGAGGCCATAGGCCACATTGTCAAAGACGTTGTAGTGGGGGAAGAGGGCATAGCTCTGGAAGACCATGGCGGTGTCCCGTTTGTTGGGGGTGAGGGCCATGACGGGCTCGTCCCCGATGAAGATCTCCCCCTCGTCCGGGCGCTCAAAGCCGGCGATCATGCGCAGGGTGGTGGTTTTCCCGCAGCCGGAGGGCCCCAGCAGGGTGACAAAGGCGCCAGGTTCGATGGTGATGGACACATCCTTCACGGCGTAGAACGGCTTTTTTGTCTTGGGATCCGTATAGATCTTGCTGATGTTTTCAAGCCTGATTCCTTTGTTACTGGACATTTTCTGCCTCCCTGATTTGCTTGCTGGTGCCGAAGTACTTGATGAAGAGGTTCATGAGCAGGATGGATGCGTAGACGATGAGGATGAGGATAGTAGCATAGGCGCAGGCGATGCCGTAGCTGCCCTTCTCCGCAAACTCGTTGATGCGGGTGGTGATCAGGAGGTAGCGGGGGGTCACCAGGAGGATGATGGCGCTGATGGCGGTGATGGAGCGCACAAAGGTGGTGACCAGGCCGGAGAAGAAGCTGTCCTTGATGAGGGGCAGGGTGACGGACATGAAGACCTTGCCGCTGCCGGCCCCCAGATCATAGGCGGATTCCTCGATGCTGGGGTGGATTTGACGAAGGGCGGAAATGCCGCTGCGGGTGCCCACCGGCAGGGAGCGCACAATGAAGACGATTACCAGGATGGCGCCGGTGCCGTAGAGGCCCTGGAGGAAGCCGGAGTGGAAAACGCCGCCGGAGAAGCCCCGGATATAGCCCACGCCCAGGACGGTGCCCGGGACCGCCATGGCCAGGATGGAGACAAACTCGATGAAGCCCTTGCCCCGGAACTTTTTCTTGACCACCAGGTAGGAGATGATCATGGACAGCAGCGCCGTGATGGGCGAGGCGATGAGGGAGAGCACGAAGGAATCCCGGAAGGCCTTGATGCCGTCCTGGCGGAACAGCTGCTCATACCAGCGGGTGGACAGGGAATAGTCCCGGCCCCAGAGCTTGAAGAGTGAGCCAAAAGGGATGGCGATGTACATGAGGATGACAAAGGCGCTCACCAGCATGCACAGGGTGGACAGGGGCACGGTGACGGAGCGGTCGGTGATGGCCATCCGCGCCCGGGAGGCCTTGCCGGTCAAGGTGGCGGCGGTCTTGGCCTCCAGGTAGTATTTCTGCACCAGGAAGAGCCAGACGGTGAGCATCAGCAGGACCACCGCCATGGCGGCCGCCCCCTGGGTGTCGTAGCTGCCCCCGGTGATCCGCAGGTAGATGGTGGTGGCCAGGGTGTCGTAGCTGCCGCCGATGAGCATGGGGTTGGCGAAGTCCGCCACGGACTCGATGAAGGTGACCAGGAAGGCATTGCCGATGCCGGGCAGCAGCAGGGGCAGGGTGACGGTGGTGAACACCTTGAAACGGCTGGCCCCCATGTCCCGGCTGGCCTCCTCCATGGAGGGGTCGATGTTCTTCAGCAGGCCCTTGAGCATCAGGTAGCAGACGGGGAAAAAGGTCATGGTCTGCACGATGGCGATGCCGGAGAGGCCGTAGACATCGCTGTCGTAGATGCCCAGGAGCTGCCGGGTCACCAGGCCGCCCTTGCCAAAGAGCAGGATCATGGACAAGCTTAGCACAAAGGGCGGGGAGACCACCGGCAGCATGCTGACCACGCCAAACATCCGCCGCATCAGGGGGCTGCGCACCCGGACATAGCTGTCCACATAGGCAAACAGCAGCCCCACCAGGGTGGAGCAGACCCCGGTGATGAGGCCCAGTACCAGGGTGTTGGTGAAGGCCCGGCGGAAGGTGTAGTCCCGGAAAATGTGGGGGAAGGCCTGAAGGGTGAGCAGGGGCCGCTGGTCGTCCACCGCCACCAGGGTGCCCTTGTGGACCTCGGGGAGCAGGTCCCCCATGTATGTGGTGCTGGCGGCCCTGCCGTAGGTTTCAAGGGCGGTGAGGCCTTCCAGGCTGGGGATCTGCAGCACGCTGCGCCTGGACACGCTCAGGTCCCTGAGCCCCTGCTCCTGGTAGCGGGCCTTCACCTCCTCGGTGCTTTCCTCCACGCTGTAGAGGGTGTAGGCGTTGCCGGCATAGACGCTGTCCGTCATCAGCATGCTCAGGGGATAGAGGATGAACAGCGCCAGGAACACCAGGAGCAAAATGATGACAGGCAGCAGGACGGGGTCGGACAGAAACTTCTTCTTTTCCAGCCGCCTGTATTGCAAAGTGGTCATATGCTCGCCCTTTCAATTCTTTCGACAAAGTGACTGCGGTCACTTTGTCGG
>DAITOE010000113.1:0-6415 GCA_036834245.1 Clostridia bacterium
GGCGAAGGCCTCATGGCCGTGGCTGTGGATGGCGCAGATCCAGTGACGATCTACACTAAAGTAGAAGCGGGTGAACCATTATCTGAATTCGCGGTTTCCGCAACAGCGGAAGCACAAAACAGTCAGGATCAAACGGACGATGTCTATTTGCTGTCAGGGACGTATGACGGTGTATTTATTGGGTTAAAAGAAGTATTGGCACAAGAAGAGGGCGATGACAAGATCCTGATATTGGTTTTCGATTTTTCACACGACAAGGACGAGGCCCAAATGTTCTCATTGGCAGCCAATATCATGGCATATCAGGACGGGATTGAGCTTGACGACGCATATTTTTATAAGCATACCTCGCAAGGGAATAGCTTAAAGAACATTAAAAAAGGGGCAGTGTTGGAAACCACAAAGGCATACAAGCTTCGCTCCAATTCACCGGTAGAAATTGAAATGAATGAGTTTTTCAGCTTCAATGACAGAAAGCCAGATGCGATAACAGTTCCTGTTCCATAGTGTGATATCAACGCACCAAAGGGGTAAACGCTTCTCGATGAACCGAGGCGTTTACCCCTTTATAGATTCCTTATCAAATCCGCTTGTAATATGCTAAGAAGTTAAGCCCTGCAATCGCCTCAACATCGGCTTGGGAATATCCCCGTTCTCTCAGCCTTTTTGTGAGTTTGGGGAAGTCCGAGGGATTGTCCAGACCTTCCGGCTTTTGACTGATGCCATCAAAATCGCTGCCAAAGCCCACCATCCCGCTGCCGCCTAACTGGTGCATGTGGTCGATGTGGTCAATGACGGTGTCGATGGTGCAGTTCTTCCCGCCCGGGGTGAGGAAATAGGGCAGGAAGTTGATGCCCACGTAGCCGCCGGCCTGAAACAGGTCCTTCAGCTGCTGGTCCGTCAGGTTCCTGGTGTGGTCGCACAGGGCCCGGGCGCAGGAATGGCTGGCCAGGGGCGGGGCATCGGTTTTGTTGAGCAGGTCGTAAAAGCCCGGGATGTTCAGGTGGGACACGTCCACCGCCATCTTCAGCTTCTGCATGTGCCGGGCAGCTTTCAGGCCATAGTCTGTCAATCCGTCCGTCTGGTTTTCGCAGGCAGGGGTGCCCAGTTTGTTGACGTAGTTCCAGGTGATGGCGGCCATGCGGACGCCGCGGCGCCGGTAGTCGTCAATCACATGGAGGCCGGGTTCAAAGATCTCGCAGCCCTCCACCGACAGCAGGAAGTGGGGCTGGTCGGTGCCGGCTTCCGCCGGATCCATGGCCTGGACCCAGCCTTCGGCTATCAGCTGCTCTGCCGCCTGCCACATCCTGTCATACAGGCCGGCTACAACAGCGGGTTCCGGGTCCTCTCCCACATACATGGCCAGCACCTGCAGGGACACGCCGCCCTGCTTCAGGCGCTCCAGGCTCAGGTCATAGGGCCCCCGGCCGCCGGTGGCCATCCGGTGCAGGGTGTCTGCATGGGCGTCACACAAAATCATGGCGCTCACATGGGATGGGCCTTGATGTAGTCAAGGACCTCATCCACCGTGGTAAAGCACAGCCCGGTGACGGTGTCGGCGCAGCCGTAGTAGATGGCGATGCGGCCGGTGTCAGCGTCCGTCAGGGCGGCGCAGGGGAAGGTGACCCCGGGCACGTCGCCAGCCAATTCGTACAGGGTCTCCGGGCCCAGCAGGTACCAGTCCCCCCGGGTGATCACCTTCCAGGGCTCCTCCAGGTCCAGGAGGGCTGCGCCAAAGCGGTAGACATAGCCGTTGCAGGTGGTGATGACGCCGTGGTAGATCATCAGCCAGCCCTCATCCGTCTCAATGGGGGTGGGGCCTGCGCCCACCTTGGTGGACTGCCAGCCGCCGGCAGTGCCAAAGACATGGCGGTGGCGGCCCCAGTATTCCAGGTCCTTTGACTGGCTGATAAAGATGTCCCCAAAGGCGGTGTGGCCGGTGTCAGAGGGCCGGGACAGCATCAGGTAGTGGCCGCCCACCTTCCGGGGGAAGAGGACGCCGTTTCGGTTATAGGGCAAAAAGCAGTTCTCCAGCTGGTGGAAGGTTTTGAAATCCTCGGTGTAGCCCAGACCGATGGTGGGGCCGTGGTAGCCATTGCACCACACCACGTAGTATTTGTCCTCCACCTCGCACACCCTGGCGTCATAGCGGTACTGCAGCTTGGTGATGTAGGGGTCCCCCTGAAACTGGATGGGCTCGTGGTCGATGTTCCAGTTGATGCCGTCATCGCTGAAACCGGCGTGGATGTTCATCTCCACCGCCTTGTTGTCGCAGCGGAAGACCCCGGCAAACTTGCCGTTAAAGGCCACGGCGGCGGAGTTGAAGATGCTGTTGGAGGAGGGGATGGCATCCTTTTTGATGATGGGGTTGCCGCTGTAGCGCCAGACCGGGGTCTGGCAGCCCTGGGGCTTGTCCTCCCAGGGGATGTTGGGCAGGGCTTTTCCGATGATCTTGGCCATGTCAGTCTCCTTTCGGGTGCTTAATTGTCGTAATCAGGTGGCTTGCCGCTTTGCCTGAAGGGCTAAAAAGTTTTCCCGGGTCAGTTCATATTCCACAGCGCTCTGGGGG
This sequence comes from Clostridia bacterium, assembly GCA_036834245.1. Classification (GTDB taxonomy): domain Bacteria; phylum Bacillota; class Clostridia; order Christensenellales; family Aristaeellaceae; genus UBA6115. The sequence goes on from DAITOE010000113.1 coordinate 2,570, forward strand.
ATGCCCACCTGGTCGGTGAAGGCGTGCTCCACCACCCGCAGCCGGGTGGCCCCCAGGCTTTCATAGACGTGCTGGGCCCTTTTGTTGTTCAGGTTGGTGTCCCAGAAGATGCGGTGGATGGGCATCCGGCTGTTCAAGGCTTCGTCCGTGAAGAGGTAGGTGAAGGTCATCCAGATGATCTGCCGGCCGAAGCCTCGGTTCTGCCGGCTGCTGTCGCAGATTTTGAAGCCGGTCTGGGCCTCGTTCTGGCCGATGCTGAAGTTGAGTTCGCCAACGGGCTGGCCGTCGATTTCGATGATGCACAGCTGGCTCAGCTTGCCCTCATAGGCGGCAATCTGCTGCCTTGTTTCCTCCATGCTCTGGCCCAGGCCCTGGGGGAAGCCGGCATGGGCCATGACGGCGCCGTCGTTCCACCAGGTGTTCAGCAGGGGGGCATCTGCCAGGGTGGCGCTTCTGATGGTGATGTTATCCTTTGTGAGGGTCATCATCTTGTCCTTTGCAGGTTGCTACAGAAAAAGGCCAGGGCAAGCCCGGCCTTCAGGTATGTCAAGCTCCCTCACACCACGAAGGCTTTGAGGTCGTTCAAAAGGTCGTCGCAGTCGTCGGAATAGATTTCCAGGGTGATGGGCTTACTCAGGTCCAGGGAGAAGATGCCCAGGATGGATTTGGCATCCACCACATGGCGGCCGGCCCGCAGGTCCATGTCGTAGTCGTAGCGGTTGGCCACGTTGACGAAGGTTTTCACTTCCTCTGCAAAGCTCAGTTTGATCGGGACTGATTTCATCTATTGTTACCTCCAATGTATTCTTGTCACAGTATACACAAAGATCCAGGCGCCTTCAAGGGCTTCTTGGTGTTTCAGGCCATATTCCGGCTGGTTTTTACCGCTTTTTTACACCAGCCGGGCCTGGGCGCTGTTAAGGCGCGCGAAGGTCTCCTCCCGGCCCAGCAGGTAGGCAATCTCAATGGCGCCGCCGGGGGTGGACAGCAATCCGGACAGGGCGATGCGCAGGGGCCAGAGGACGGTGCCGTTTTTGAGGCCCGCCTCCTTGATGCCGGTAATCAGGGCTTCGTGGATGTTCTCCTCCGTCCACTCGCCCACGCCCCTTAACAGCCTTGCGGCCAGGGCCAGGGCCTCCGGGGTGGTTTCCAGGCTGGATTTCTGCTTCTTGTTGACGTACAACTCGTTGTCAAAATCAGGGCGTTCCTTCAAGAAGGCAATCATCTCCGGGATGCGGTTGAAGACCTCGGTGCGGCTTTGCATCAACTCCGCCAAGCGGGGCAGGTCGGAAATGGCACCGTCCAGGGCTTGGTCAAACCAGGGCTTGGCCATGTCAAAATAGACGGCCGGGTCCAGTTTCCGGATGTATTCGAAGTTGAACCAGGTCAGCTTGTTGATGTCAAAGATGGCGGGGGATTTTGACAGCCCTTCCACGGAGAAGGCCTCGATGAGCTCCTCCATGGTGAAGAACTCCCGCTCGTCCCCGGGGTTCCAGCCCACCAGGGCCAGGTAGTTGATGAGGGCCTCGGTGAGGTAGCCCTTCTTGATGAAGTCGCTGTAATAGGCGTCCCCGTCCCGCTTGGACAGTTTATGCTTGCTGTCCCGCATGACGGTGGGCAGGTGGATGTACTGGGGGATGGGAAAGCCCAGGGCCTTGTACAGCAGGTTGTATTTGGGGGTGGAGGAGAGGTATTCCATGCCCCGCATCACGTGGGTGATGCCCATCAAATGGTCGTCAATGACGTTGGCAAAATTGTAGGTGGGCATGCCGTCCTGCTTGATTAAAACCATGTCGTCCAGGGTGTCGTTGGGGGCGGCGATGTGGCCGTAGACCAGGTCGGTGAAGTCGCTGTCCCCGGTCAAGGGGGTGTTCTGCCGCACCACATAGGGGATGCCGGCTTTCAGCTTCTGCTTAATGACCGCCGGATCCAGGTGCAGGCAGTGCTTGTCGTACTTCCAGGTGCCGCCCTGTTGTTCCACGGCTTCCCTGCGCTCCTGCAGTTCCTCCCGGGTGCAGAAGCAGTAGTAGGCATGGCCGCTGTCGATGAGCTGCCGGGCATAGGGCAGGTAGCTGTCCTTGCGCTCGGACTGGACATAGGGGGCAACGGGGCCGCCGATGTCGGGCCCCTCATCCCAGTGGATGCCGCAGCCGCGCAGGGTGTCGTAGATGACCTCCACCGCGCCTTCCACAAAGCGCTCCTGGTCGGTGTCCTCGATGCGCAGGATGAACTTGCCGTCCGCATGCTTCCTTGTAAACAGGTAGCAGTACAGGGCGGTGCGCAGGCCCCCCAGGTGCATGAAGCCGGTGGGGGAGGGGGCAAATCGGGTACGTACTTGGGTCATGTCATCTCTCTCCACGCGGAAATCCGTATGGATACTCCGCATCATCTTCGCGTATAAAAAGTCTTTTGGAAGTTTGAAACCTTTTCTTCAGAAAAGGTTTCAAGGGTCCTCCCGTCTCCTTCGTCCCCCCGTCCTTACGGCCGGTAGCTGTCCTTGAGGCCAACCACCAGGTTGAAGACGGGCATCTCGGGGGTGGAGTCCCGGTCCTTGCAGAAATAGCCGGTGCGCATGAACTGGAAGGTGTCACCCACCTGGGCTTCTGTAAGGCTGGGCTCCATGAGGCCGTGGACGATCTTCAGGCTGTCGGGGTTCAGGCGGGAGATGAAGTCCTTCTTGTCGGTGCCGTCGTCCACGTCGTCCGGGTCTGCCAGGAGGGGCTCATAGAGGCGGGCTTCGTAAGGCACGGCTGTGGCGGCGTTTACCCAGTGGAGGGTGCCCTTCACCTTGCGCTTGGCCCCCTCGCTGCCGGAGCGGGTGTCGTGGTCCACGGTGCAGACCAGGTGGTCGATGCTGCCGTCGGGCTTCTTGATGACTTCCTCGCACTTGATGATGTAGGCGCCCATGAGGCGCACCTCGCCGCCGGGCTTCAAGCGGAAGAACTTGCCGGGGGGATCCTCCATGAAGTCCTCCTGCTCGATGAAGATCTCCCGGCCCAGGGTGATGTGGCGAGTGCCAAACTCAGGGTGGTCCGGGTGGTTCACCATCTCCAGGGAGTCGGTCTTGCCGGCTTCCCAGTTGGACAGGACGATTTTGAGGGGGTTCTGGACGGCCATCACCCGGGGCGCCTTGCTGCCCAGGTCGTTGCGGACGCAGAACTCCAACAGGCCCAGGTCCACCACGCTGTCGGCCTTGGCCAGGCCCACCCGGTCGATGAAATCCCGGATGGCTTCCGGGGTGTAGCCCCGGCGGCGCATGGCGATGAGGGTGGGCATCCGGGGGTCATCCCAGCCGGTGACCCGGCCTTCCTCCACCAGGCGGCGCAGGTGGCGCTTGCTCATGACGGTGCGGGTGAGGTTCAGGCGCGCAAACTCAATCTGCCGGGGGCCATAGGTCTTGTAGCCGTGCTTGTCGGTGTGGGCTTCCCGGAAGCCGGCGTGCTCCACGGCCCAGTCGTAGAGGGGGCGATGGTCTTCATATTCCAGGGAGCATAGGCTGTGGGTGATGCCCTCAATGGCGTCCCCCAGGGGGTGGGAGAAGTCGTACATGGGGTAGATGCACCAGTCGTTGCCGGTGCGGTGGTGCTCCAGGTAGAGGATGCGGTACATCACCGGGTCCCGCATGTTGATGTTGGGGGAGGCCATGTCAATCTTTGAGCGCAGGACGTAGCTGCCCTCGGGGAACTCGCCTGCCTTCATGCGGCGGAAGAGGTCCAGGCTCTCCTCCCAGGGCCGGTCCCTGAAGGGGCTGTTGCGGCCGGGCTCGGTGAGGGTGCCCCGGTATTCCCGGATCTGCTCCTGGGTCAGCTCGTCCACATAGGCCAGGCCGCGGCGGATGAAGTCCTC
>DAITOE010000114.1:0-6388 GCA_036834245.1 Clostridia bacterium
TCCCGCCTGCTTTCCACCTCCCGGATGGCCTGCAGCACCGCAGCTTCATCGCTGCCCACATACAAGAGGGGGGAGACGGGAAAACCGTTGTCCGCAATGAAGCGGTTGAGGCCGGGCTGGTCGGTGTAGGGCGGGTCGGTGATGGTGCCCACCTCGTAGAAGCGCACATCCAGCCTTCTTTCGGCGGTGACCTTGGGGTCCAGGTTGCGCAGGGCGCCGGCGGCGGCGTTCCGGGCGTTTTTCAGGGGCTCTGCCGCCGTGCGGTTGTAGCGGGACAATACGGAGAGGCGCATGATGCACTCCCCGTGGATCTCCATCAGCCCCTGGTAGGGGATGGTGAAAGGAATGCCCCTGATGGTGCGGGCCTGGGGCAGCACCTGCTCCCCCACGATGCCGTTGCCCCGGGTGGCTGCCTGGACCAGTTCCCCGCCGCTGTAGGTGAGGTTCAGGGTGAGGCCGTCGTATTTGTATTCCACTGCATATGTAGGGGGGGGCAGCCCCTCCCCCCGGCTGTGCAGTTGCCTGACCCTTGCAAACCAATTGGCCAGGCCGTCTTCGCTGTTGACCTTGTCCATGCTCCACAGGCGGCTTAAGTGGGCATGCTGAACAAAGGCGGGCAGGGGATCGCCCCCCACCCGTCTTGTTGGTGAATCCGGCAGCACGGTGCCGGACATCCGCTCCAATATCTGCAGTTCATCATACAGCGCGTCCCACTGGGCGTCTGTGATGATGGGATTGTCCAATACATAATAAGCATGGCTGGCCTGGTTGATCTGGTCCACCAGCTCCCGCATGCGGCTGTTGTCCGCCATTTACTCCACCTTGACAATGGGCGCGATGGCCACGGAAAACTCCTTGTCGCCATAGGCGGTGAAGCGGATGGACACCCGGGCTTCCGAACCGGTGCCGGAGGTGCCGATGACCTGGCCGCTGCCAAATTTCTTGTGCAGCACCTTGTCCCCTTCCTTGAAGATCTGGACCGGCTCCTCCAATTCCACCGATACGGAGGGGAAGAAGCCCTTGCGGACGCCGGGGATGTCCTCCGGGTCCTGGCCCATGCCGGGGATGCCGAAGCTGGTCTTGGGGGCCCGCTGGGAGGGGCGCACCCGCTCCTTGGGGGGCTTGTACTCGCCAAAGTGCTCCTTCATGGCCTTGCCGTAGGCGTCGGAGATGAGGGCCTTGGGAATCTCCGCCAGGAAGGGGCTGGGCTGGTTGTAGGAGGCCTGGTTGAAGATGGCCCGGTGCCGGGTGCGGCTTAAATACAGGAACTCCTTGGCGCGGGTGATGCCCACATAGCACAGCCTGCGCTCCTCCTCCAGCCGGTTTTCCTCCAGTTTGGCCCGGGCGGAGGGCAGGAGGCCGTCCTCCATGCCGGCGATGAACACCGCCCGGTATTCCAGCCCCTTGGCGGAGTGCAGGGTCATCAGGGTGACGAACTGGGGGGCGTCCTCCTGCATGTCCAGATCCGTTACCAGGGCGACGTTTTCCAGGTAGGCTTCCAGGCTGTTGTCCTCGGTGAGGGTTTCGAACTCTTTGGCGGCGCCCAGGAACTCCAGCAGGTTGTCCCGCTTGGTGAGCATCTCCTCGTCGGTGCTGTCCTCGTATTCCTTCAGCAGCCCGGTTTCATCCAGCATCAGCTTGACAAAATCCGACAGAGGCAGCTCCTTGCGCCGCTTGTTCAACTTGTCCATGAGCTCCACAAAGCTCTCCACGCATTTGCGGGGGCGGGAGCCCAGCTGCTCCGGCAGGTTCCGGAGGACGTCGTACAGGGGGCTGTTGCCGGCCTCTGCCGCTTCCTCCAGCACCGACACCGTGGCATCCCCGATGGCCCGCTTGGGCACGTTGATGATGCGCTTCAAGGCCACGTCGTCCTGGGGGTTCACCAGGGCCCTGAGGTAGGCCAGGGCATCCTTGATTTCCTTGTGGTCGTAGAAGCGGGTGCCGCCATAAACCCGGTAGGGGATGCCGGCCCGCATGAACATTTCCTCCATCACGCGGCTCTGGGCGTGCATGCGGTAGAGCACCGCGATCTCCGACAGGGACACCTTGCGGCTGCGCAGGCGCCGGATGTGCTCGCAGATCCAGGCGGATTCCTCCCGCTCGTCCCCGGCGGCGGCGAACTTGATCTTTTCGCCTTTTTTGCCCTCCGTCCAGAGGGATTTATCCATGCGCTCCTCGTTGTTTTTGATGACGGCGTTGGCCGCGTCCAGGATGGTCTGGGTGGAGCGGTAGTTCTGCTCCAGCTTGATGACCCGGGCCTCGGGAAAGTCCTTGTTGAACTCCAGGATGTTGCGGATGTCCGCCCCGCGCCAGCCGTAGATGGACTGGTCGTCGTCCCCCACCACGCACAGGTTGCGGTTTTCCTCCGTGAGGAGCTTCACCAGGGTGTATTGGGCCAGGTTGGTGTCCTGGTATTCGTCCACATGGACGTACTGGAAGCGGTCGCGGTAGTGGGCCAACACCGGTGGATGGTCCAGCAACAGCTCCAGGGTTTTGTTGAGCAGGTCGTCAAAATCCAGGGCGTTGGCCGCCTTGAGGCGGGCGTCATAGGCCGCAAACACATCGTGGATGGCCTGGGCGCGCCGGTCCCTGCGGCTTTCCTTGAACCAGTCGTCCGCATTCATCAGCTTGTTTTTGGCGTCGCCGATGGCCTTCCGGACTTCCCGGACGGTGAGCTCCTTGTCGTCAATCTCAAAGCGCTTGAACAGGTCCTTGATGACCCGCTGCTGGTCGTCATCATCATAGATGGTGAAGTTGCGCTGATAGCCGATTTTTTCAATGTCCCGGCGCAGAATCCGCACGCAGATGCTGTGGAAGGTGCCAATCCAGATGTCCTCTGCCTTCACACCGGCCAGTTTTTCGACGCGGTTGAACATCTCCCGGGCCGCCTTGTTGGTGAAGGTGAGGGCCAGGATGTTCCAGGGCTTCACCCCCTGTTCGATCAGGTGGGCGATGCGGTAAGTCATCGCCCGGGTTTTGCCGCTGCCGGCGCCGGCGATGATCAGCAGAGGGCCTTCTGTATGTGTGACAGCCTCAAGCTGCCGTTCATTCAAGTCCTTCAGGTTCATGTTTCCCCCAGGTATGCATATTGACATCATTGCGTGCCGCCACTTGGTGGCTTGGTATAAGTACATTGCACAAACTGTGATATCGACACCTATTATAGCATAAAAAAGCCCGGTAGTAAAAGAACTGCCGGACCGGGAACTGGCCTGTTGTGCTTTAGTTTTTCTCTTCCTGAATCTGCACCGGCAAATCGGTTTGGGCAAAGGGGTCCTCATGGACATAGGCGGCCAGGTTCACGCTGGAGCCTTCCGGCCTGCGCTCGCTGCTTTTCTGGATGCTGGAGCGCACGAAAGGCGTGGGGCCGGACAGGTCCACCAGGGCGCTTTCCCGCACGTGGGTGAGGGCGAACACCGTGGTTCGCCGTGAGATGTTGCGCCTGGCATACTCGCTGGCAATCTCCCCCCGGGGCCCAAAGTGCATGGGGAAAAACACCCGGGGCCGCAGGGCGATGATGAAGTGGTTGGCCCCGGCGTCATAAAAGCCGCCCTGGTTGGGGTCCAGGGGGAAAAAGCAGATGTCGATGGCGTCCTTTGGGATCTTGGCCACTTTTTCATAAAACAGGTTTTCTGCCCGGCTGATTTCCTTTAAGGTGTTTTCCTCCCGCCAGTGCCAGAGGTTCAGGTCCCCGGCGTGGAAGATGTGCTGGCCCTCGGCCTTCACCAGGAAGGAGACCCCCAGGTCCGTGGAGCCAAAGACGCTGATCTCGCTGTAGCCCACGGTGAACACATCCCCCTCCCGGCAGATGCGCACATTGGCGGCCCGGGGCGCGGCCTTGGCCGCATCCTGGGGCATGATGTAGGTGATGGGATAGGACTGCTTCCATTTGTAGATGACCGGGTCATGATGGGCCACGGAAGCGCTGGGCACAAAGACCAGGATGCTGTTGAAACCCTGGAAATCCTTTTCTGTCAGGTACTGGGAGGGCTCCAGCTGGGGCACATCCGTCTGGCGGTAGCTGAAAATCAGCAGGGTCTTCTGCAGGGACACCGTGAAGGCGGACTGGTAAAAATAGCTGACCAGGGCATGCTGGGCCAAATCACTCCCCCCTTTCGCCGGCTGTGTGATAGGTGAAGGCCTCCTCCAGCACCCGGCCCTGGGCCCTGGGCAGGCGCAGCCCTGCGGCTGTTGCCAGGGTGGGGGCGATGTCCACGATGTCGCAGCCATCCAGGCGCAAGCCCTTTTTAAAAGGCGGGCCGGACAGGAACAGCAGGGTTTTGGCGGCGGGGTGGTGGGGGCCAAAGCCATGGGTGGCCAGGTGGGGCGTTTCCCCCTCCCCGTCCACATAGCACAGGCCCTCTTCCGGCTCCACCGCCAGGAGGATGTCCGCCGGCGCGTGCATGGCCCGCAGCTCCTCCCGGGTATAGATGTGCTGGATCTGCAGCAGTTCCCGGTTTTTTTCGAGGGTCGTAAGCACGGGCAGATAGTCCGCCCGGCGCAGGTGCAGGTAGGCCCCCAGCCCCAGGGTCTGGGCCCGGGCGGGCACCCCGTTGGCCACGAGCCAGGCATCCAGGGGCAGGCTGGCGGTGACCTGGGCATGGCCATGGTCGCTCACCACGGCGATGATGGTGTCCTCCATCAGCCCCCGTTCTTTCAGGGCATCTAAAATCATGCCCACCCGCCGGTCCAGGCGGGCCAGGCTGTCCCTGGCTTCCGTTGAAAACACGCCATGGTTGTGGCGCATGGTGTCGCAATCGGTGAAATGCACCGCCAGCAGGTCCGGCATGTGCTGCTGCTGCTTGCGGCGGGAGGCCACCTGGGTTTCCTTGCCCTCCCCGCGGCCCCGCTCCCGGGGCTTGTAGTGGCGCTCTATCACCTTGGTGGCCATGAGGGCCGAGAAATCATCCAGGTAGGGCTGCCGGGTGCCCTGGCGCTGGCGGCCATATTTCAGCTCGCTCATCAGCAGCCACCAGAAGGAGCCGTAGCTCAACACCTTCATCACCTGGTGTTCCCCGGGCAGGGCGATGACCTCGGGCAGGTTGAAGCGGATGTGCGGGCTGTGGCCGGTGGTGGGCCAGAGGATGGCGGCGCACTCCCGCCCGGCCCGCTTGGCCTGGGAAAACAGGGTCTCCGCTTTGATGTGCTTCTCGTCCCAGTACCAGGCCCGCTGGGCCGGGTCTTTTTCGGGCTGGAAGGGCTCGTTGTGGCCGATGCCGTGGACATCCGGGTAGCAGCCGGTGATGAGGCTGGCATGGATGGGGTAGGTGAGGGAGGGGTAGATGGTCTGGACATTGTCGCAGAAAACCCCCTCCTTCAAGAGCCGGGAAAGATTGGGCAGGGCCAGCAAATCCTGGGCATCCGCCGCAAACACCGCATCCAGGCTAATCAAAACAAGGCGCATCTTATTTCCGCCAGCCAAAGAACTTGGCCAGGCCCCAGGTGCCGAAAATCCAGGACAGGGGGCCGCAGCCGCCCCGGCCCTTGCGCTTTTTGCCGAAGATTTTGTAGAGGATGAAGCCGATCAGCGCAATCTGGAACAGGCTAAGTCGCCCACGTTCCGGCCTTGCGGCCTCATACACATCTGCCTCGTAGCGTCTGGCATGGTCCTCCATCTCAAAGGCGTTGCCAAAGATGCTGTCCAGCCAGGAGCTTTCCTCTGCCGGGGCAGCGGTGGCTTTGGCCAGCACCTCCTCGGACATGCCGGCCATGGACAGGAGGACCGGGTCCAGGTGCAGGGTGATGTTGTTGTCTGTCTCCAGGCGCATGGCCAGCCCCACCAGGAAGGCGGCCAGGGCGCGGTCATAGTCCCGCGCTTTCAAAAACGGCTCCCGGAAGACATCATTGAGCAGCTTTTCCGCCCGGTTGCCGTCCACCATGGTGGCGGCCTTGCTGCCCAGGGCCAGGGCGTAGCGCTCCTCCCCGATGACCATCAAAAAGATGATGCTGCCTTCCCCGTGCTTGAAGGCCAGCAGCTCATCCACATAGACCTGGGCATCGGTGCCCCCCAGAAAATCCCGGGTGATGATGTGGAGCCGGAGCCCCAGGGAGTTGTGCAGCCAGTCGTCCAGCTGCCGCACACGGCTGACCAGGTCGGGGCTTAACACATAGGCCAGGTCCTCCACCGCGTCTTCCATGGCCCGGGCAGGGGCCGCCCCTGCCAGCAGCAGAAAGGCGCACAGCAGCAGGGCTGCAAACCGTTTCATCACCGTGCGCCTCCTTCCGCGCCGAAGAGCTCGGCATCCTCCACCCCCAGCAGGCTTGCCACCTTGCCGTTTAAGGTGTAGTGCAGGCGCTGGTTGAAGGCCCCGGCTGCCGCGTTGTACTGCTTGGCGTCCGCCCACTGGGCGCTTTGTTCAAAGCCCCGGGGCAATAGGCCCGTCACATA
>DAITOE010000115.1:0-6307 GCA_036834245.1 Clostridia bacterium
TCCCATAGGGTGTCTAAGGGATTGAAGAATCCTTCACATGGAATCCTCCTGAAGTATTTTAGAGGGCTTTCATTGTGCATCCTGCCGTTTCGATGATTATTCCTGCACCTATTCATGGCACCAGCCAGCGCAGGTCCCGCTTCATGAACATCTGGTAAAACATGCCAAAGGGCAGGGCAGAGGGGGATTCAGGGTCCGCTGCCGTCACCTGGGCCTGGCTGGGAAAGCTGACATCCATCACCAGCAGGGCGCCTGCCCCGGGGCTGACCTGGACCGACAGATCCGTCACCTGCCCCTGCAGGTCCTCCAACCGGGCGGTCAGGGGCGTGTTGTCCTGCAGCTGGATGGCCTCAAGGCCCTCCCCATCCAGCCGCTCCCTGGCAGCCTGGGCGGCGGCCTCTTCTTCAAACTGCAGCACCAGGCGCACCGTCAGGGCTGTTTCCCCGTCCACCTGGGCCAGGGCCATCAGACCCACCCCGGGCACCTGTTCCCCCATGCCGTCCCCGGCATCCACCAGGATCAGCTGGCTGGGGGGCGGCGCGCCCTCCGGCTGCAGCAGCTTCAGCATGGCCTGAACCGCCGGCAGCTCACTGAGGCTGGGGCCCTGCTGGTTGATGATCCCTTCAAACACCTTTTCATCCGGGGCTGTTGCCAGGACCCCCGGGAACAGGGCGATAGGCCAGCGCCGGCCCAGGCTGCCGCCAAAGAGGGAGGCGGCATTCCGGCGGTTCATGTCCATGTTGTGGCCGATGCTGCAATCCCCGTCCGGGCACCAGACGGCAAACCCGCCCTGGGGGGCTTCCATCATCTGGTAATCCTGGGCTGTGAGGGCCCCTGTCAGGGGCGCCTCCTCAAAGTCCCCCGTCAGCCAGGTCTGCTGGTAGGGCGGATGGCCCAGGTACAGGCTGCTCTTCACCGCAAAGGGGGAAAAGCCGTTGACGGCCTCGGCATCCGGCATCAAAAGGGCCATCTGCAATTCGGGGGAGCCCGCCACCACCCCCATCCGGGCCATCCGGTAGGGCTGGGCCGCCGGCAGAAAGTGTTCGTCCGCATTCTTGGGGATAAACTCTGCAGGCCGCGCCTTCATCATCGCGTCAACATCCACATAGCTCAGGAAAACCCTGGCCCCTTCTTCCGGAGCCGGCACAATGGCCAGCAAGTCATGCAGGGTGCTGCCTTCTGCGTAAGCGGCGCCTGTCAGCATCACCATCATCATGATCAGGGTCAGCAGGCGCCCTGCAAACTTCTTTGCTTTCATCGTTTTTCTCCTTCATGGTCCATCAGGGGCCAGGCCCCTGTCAGCAGATCACGCCGCCAGCCAGCCCAGGTCCTGGTACATCAGCAGCATGTAAAACATCCCAAAGGGGGTGTCTGCCGGGCTCTGCGGCGCATCGGCCCCCAGGCCGGGAAAATTGAAGCGCAGTGTCAATAGATTGCCGTCCACCTGAACCTCCTGGAGGCTGCCTTTTTGTAGCTCCAGGCGTTGCCGGAAGGTGTCCCCGGTTTTCAGCGCCACATCAGGAAGCCCCCCGTTCAGCCGCTCCCCGGCTGCCTGGGCCTCTGCCGCCTCCTCAAACTGCAGGGACACCTGGATGATCAGGGCGTCCCCTTCATCGCTCTGGGCAATGGCCAGCAGCCTGTCCGTGCTGAAGGCCGCCCCCAGCGCACTGTTGGCATCCACCAAAATCAGCTGCGCCAAGGGGGGGCTGCCTGCAGGCTGCAGGGCGGCCAGCAGGTTCTGAACCGCCGGGAGGTCCACGAGGCGCGGGCCCTCCTGGCCTTTCACCCGGGCAAACAAGTCCACATCCTGGGAGGTGGCCAGCACGTTCCCAAAAAGGGTCACCGGCCAGCCCTCCCACTGGATGCCGCCAAAGAAGAAGGCGGGGTTGGAGCGGATGAGGCCGGTCCCCTGGACGCTGTCGCAGTTGCCCTCCAGGCACCAGGCTGCATCGGCCTTCCCGGGGTCATCCAGGGCCTGGTACGCCTGGGCCATCAGGGCGGTGTGGATCTGCTCCCGGTCAACATCCCCCGCCAGCAGGGTCATCTGCAGGGGCGGCAGCATCACATGCAGGTTCTGTTTGAGCATGGACAGCGCAATCCCGTTGGTCTCTGCGGCCTGCTGCCGGTTGAGGCCGTTCACTGCATCCGGGTTGCCTCCCGCCGCGGCCGTCTTGGCCTGGGCGGGGCTCCAGTCCCCGGGCATATGCGCCATCAGGGCGTCATAGTCCGCATAGCTAAGGTACAGCCGCCCGCCCGCCGCCGGGGCGGGCACCAGGGCCAGCAGGTTCATCAGGGGGCTGGTGTCAGCGGCAGCCGCGCCGGTCAGCATCAGGGCAAGGGTCAGCATCAAGAGCAGGCGCCCTGCTGATTTGGTTTTCTTCATCAAGTTCCTCCATGCGGGCCTTAACAGATTTTTGTGCCTTTCCCGCAGCGTCTGTTGAATCTACCCGGCAAATCAGGATTGATACAAATGAGGTATGATTCTGGACTCTTTTCTTCAGGAAGAGGGCCGCCGGCATGCAGGCCATTGTGGGTTTTGTGACGTTTCCGTTGTGGGTTTTATCGTCTTTTTGATGTGGGTTTTGTGGCGTTTTCATTGTGGGTATTGTGACATATTGGAAGCGGTTTCCCCGGTTTTCTTGTCCCCTGCCGGTCCCCTGTGCTAAAATACCCCTGAAGAACAAGGCAGGGCCGTCCACCGGCCCCTTATCCGGGCAGCGCAGCAGGGCGGCTTGCTTGTCCATTTCTGCACCCGGCATCATCTCATCACGCATTCCGCGGGAAAGGACCGCCCATGACCACCGGAAGTGCCAACTACATCATCGTCAACCGAGGCCGGGCCAACCAGCTGCTGCACCGGGCCCAGCAGATCGGCGCCAAGCGGGGCACCATCTTCCTGGGGGAGGGCACCCTGCCCTCCCGCTGGCAGGACTTCCTGGGCATCAACCAGACCCAGAAGGAAATCCTGCTGATTGCAGTGCCCGGGGCGGCCCAGGAGGCTTTTTACAACATGCTCAGGGAGGAGTTTCACCTCCACAAGCGCTACAAAGGCATCGCCTTTTCCGTGCCCTACCGCCAGTACAGCGCCGAGGAGGCCCATCGTCCCCAGGGGGAGGAGGGCCGCGCCTTTGACGCCCCTTACGTCTGCCTGATGACGGTGCTGGAAAAAGGCCTCGGGGAGCAGTGCATGCGGGTGGCCCGGGAGGCCGGGGCCCAGGGGGGCACCATCATCCACGCCCATGGCGCCGGGGTGCCCCAGAACTTCGTCTACCCCATCGCCATTGAGCCCCAGAAGGACATGGTGATGATCGTCACCCGGCGGCAGACCGCGCCCCAAATCCGCCGGGCCATCTATGCTGGGATGAAGCTGGAGCGCAAAGGGGCCGGCATCATCTTCGGCCTGCCCGTCACCCGCACCCTGGGCCTGTATGAGGACAACAGGCCGGACAAGGCGGCGCCATGAGCCTGCTGAAGCAAAAATTCGGCGAGGTCCTGCGGAGCCTGCTGCCGGTGATGGCCCTGGTCTTGCTGCTTGCCTTCACGGCGGTGCAGCCGGATGCCACCGTCATCTGGCGCTTCCTCATCGGCTCTGTCCTGCTGCTGATCGGCCTGGCCATCTTCCTCTTGGGGGTGGACCTGGGCATGAACCCCATCGGGGACCACATGGCGGTGGAGGTGGCCACCTCCCGCTCCAAAATGAAGATTGCCTTCATCGCCTTTTTGCTGGGCTTCCTGGTCACCGTGGCAGAGCCGGACCTCTTGATCCTGGGCTACCAGGTGCAGGAGGCCTCCGGCGGTGCCATCGGTGCGGTCACCATGGTGTACCTGGTCTCCGCCGGGGTGGGGATGCTGATCATGTTCGGCACCTTCCGCCTGCTGGCCAGCCGCTCCTTCCCCGGTTTCATGGCCCTGGCCTACACCGGCATCCTGATTCTGTCCCTCTTTGTGTCGGAGGAGTTTCTGGCCATCTCCTTTGATTCCTCCGGGGCCACCACCGGCGCCCTCACCACCCCCTTCATCCTGGCCCTCGGGGCCGGTCTGTCCCGGATCAAGGGAGGTAAAAGCAGCGAGGAGGACGCCTTTGGCCTGGTGGGGGTCATGAGCGCCGGGCCCATGTACGCCCTGATGGCAATGAGCATCATCACCGGCCAAAAGCACATCCAGGGGGAGGCGGCGCCCTTCATGATCCAGGAAGGCGGCGTCATGGGCCCCCTGCTGCATTACCTGCCCAAGGAGCTCTTTGGCTCCCTCACCGCTCTGTTGCCCCTGGCCGCCTTCTTTTTCCTGCTGAACTTCATCTACTTCAAGGTGAATAGGCGGGAATTGGGCCGCATCATCAAGGGCCTCATCTACACCCTGCTGGGCCTCACCCTGTTTTTGACCGGGGTCTACTCAGGCTTTCTGGACATGGGGCAGTTGATCGGCCGGGCCCTGGCCGGGGGCCACAGCATGCTGCTGCCCCTGGTGGGCTTCCTGTTCGGCATGATTGTGGTGCTGGTGGAGCCGGCGGTGATCGTCCTGGGCCAGCAAATTGAGGAAACCACAGGTGGCCGCATCCCTGGCAGCATCATCAAGGTGACCCTCTCTATCGGCGTGGCCCTGGCGGTGATGCTGTCCATGCTGCGCATCATGATCCCGGCCCTGAAGCTGTGGCATTTCCTGCTGCCGGGCTTTGGCCTGGCGGTGCTGCTGTCCTTCCGCTCCGACCCCCTCTTTGTGGGCATCGCCTATGACGCCGGGGGCGTGGCCAGTGGCCCCATGACCGCCACCTTCGTCCTGGCCTTTGCCAGGGGCGCGGCGGACGTGGTGCCCACCGCCAACGTGATGGTGGACGGCTTTGGCGTCATCGCCATGGTGGCCATGGCGCCGGTTTTGTCCCTGATGATTGTGGGGGCGGTGTTCCGCCGCAAGACCCGGGCCCATGAAGGAAAGGAGGGGCTTGCCGTGCCCCAGAAAGCAGCCCTGCCCCAGGGCGAGATCGAGTTTTACGACTGCGTGGTGGCCATCGTCAACCGGGGCCTGGCCGGGCGGGCGGTGGAACTGGCCCGGGAAGCCGGGGCCGGTGGGGGCACCATCCTCCACGGCCGGGGCGCCAGCGGCCATGACATGAAGGTGTTCAATGTGGAAATCCAAAAGGAGAAGGAGATCATCTTCTGGCTCACGGACACCCGGGTCAGCCAGGACATCGCCCAGCACCTCACCACCCAGTTGGAACTGGACGGGGAGGGCAGCGGCGCCGTCTTCATGATGCCCTGCGGCGCCTTCGGCCTCAGCCACCCGGTGGCCATCGGCCTGAGTGAAGAGCCGGAGGACAACCTGCTGCAGATTGCGGAGCCCACCACCGCGGAGGACCTGCTGCCCGGGTCCCTGGAGCAAGAGGCCCTGGCGGAGGCGGAAGGCCTGGCGGAGCCGGAGGAGGCCGCGCCTGAAGACAGCCCGGAAGCGGCGGCGGAAAGCCTGGAACCAGCGGCGGAAGCCCCGCCCTCGGCCACAGAAGAGCCCCCGGAGCCCCCGGAAACGCCGCCCCCTGCCGGGGAATGAGCACCCCGAACAGCAATTCTCATGTTTCTTTAATCTCCCCTGCCTGTTCCTTTCATCTCCCTGGTTTATCTTGTCATTGAGCACAAGATCCCGGAAGGGACAGAAAGGAAACGAGCATGGAGAAATTCAACAAGGCGGAGACCCTGCGGCAGAAGGCCAATGTCAGCTACGAGGAGGCGAAAGCCGCCCTGGAAGCCACCGGCTGGGACCTGATGGAAGCCATGATCCACCTGGAGCAGGCCGGCGCCATTCCAAACGGCAGCAAACAGGACAGCAGCACCCGGCAGGAAGCCCCCCAGGCTGACTACACCACCAGGAAAGAGCCTCGGAAGGATAACACCCGGGACTATGTGAAGCAGGGGGAGGGCTTGCTAAAAAAGGCCGCGGACTGGGTGGCTAAAATGATCTCCCTGGGCAACAGCCGCCAGGTGGTGATGCGCAGGAAGGGCCAGAAGGTCTTTGAAATCCCGGTCACCGCAGCGGTGCTGCTGGCCATCCTCATCAGCCCCGTGTTCTGGCCGGTCTTCTTCATCAGCCTGTTCATGGGCTGCTGCTACACCATCGCCAACCAGGAACAGGACGCCCGGGACATCGAGGAGGCCAAAGAGGCTGCCGAGGAACTGAACCAGCGCCATCAGGTGAACAGCTTCGAGGTTTGACACAAAACAGATACATTCTCCAAAAGCGCCGGTTGGCGCTTTTAGAATGAAAACAAACCATATCAATGGGGAGTTTCAGAGGGCACAGCCCTCTGAGTGAAATCGTA
>DAITOE010000116.1:0-6269 GCA_036834245.1 Clostridia bacterium
GCCATCTCCTCCGGCAACTCCGGCGGCGGCATGTTCAACACCCTGGGGCAGCTGCAGGGCATCCCCACCCTGAAACTGGTGGACGGCGGCGGCAACCCCTTCTCCGGCAGCAGCTACTCCATTGACAACATCGGCATGTGCGTGCCCATCAACGCCGCCAAGCCCTTAATCCGCACGGTGCTGGAAAACTACAACGCCGAGGAGGCAGAGGCCCAGGCCAAAAAGGTGCGGGAGCAGGAAGCCGAGCAGGCTGAGAACGCAAACAAGCCCAAGCCCAAGCTGGGGGTCCGCATCAGCAGCATTGGCTACCACCTGCCCGCCTCCCAGGGCATCGTGCCCCAGGGCGCCTACATTGTGGAAGTCTTCCCCAACACCCCGGCGGAGAAGGCCGGCCTTCAGGTGGGAGACATCGTCGTGGAAGCCAACGGCGAGATCATCACCACCCACATGCAGCTCATTGACAAGATCCAGGGCAGCAGCGACGGCGACACCCTGCAGCTGAAAATCTACCGGGTGAAAGGCCTGCTGGAGGCCCTGGAAGACACCAGCAAGCTGGGCAGCCTGGGCCAAGGCGAGTACCTGGACCTCTCCGTCACCCTGGTGGTGGAGGAGGAAGCGGCCAGCATGTAAGCCCAACGATCCCTCAATCTTTGACAACGGACAGGCCCAGGCCTGTCCGTTGTTTTAACTGGAAGACTGGCAGCGCCGGGAGAAAGGATGATTGACTGCCGGCCTTAGCGCAGTCTATACTGGCACAAGAAACCGCCAAGGAGCACTGCTTTGAAACGATTGATTGCCCTGCTGATCCTGCTGTCTGCCCTCCTTCCCCATCCTGCTGGCGCTCTGCAGGTGGCGGCCGCGGAACCGGCTCTGGTGGACCCCTGGTTTGATGACGCCGTCATCCTGGGGGACTCCGTCACCCGGCAGCTGCACAGCCTGGTGCTGAAGGAGCGCAAAGAAGGCAAGCGCCCTTTGAGCGAGGTCACCTTCATCACCGCCCACAACTACATGATCTACAACGCCAGCCGCAAAAACCTGGGCTCAAACGAGGTGAACCTGCGCTACCGGGGAAAGGATTACACCTTTGAAGGCCTGCTGAAGGAACTGAAGCCCAGGAAGCTGTTTCTGATGCTGGGCCTCAATGACGGCGCCCGGAAGAACCCGGAAAAGCAGATGCGTTACTTTGAGCAGACCATGGACATCGCCTTCTCCGTGGTGCCGGACATGCTGCTGGTGATCCAGTCCCTAAGCCCGGTCACGGAGAAACAGAAGGCGGCCAGCCTGCAGCAGCCCAATATCGACGCCTTCAACGAGACCTTGAAAGCCCTGTGCGAGGAGAAGGGCGCTGTCTTTCTGGACATCGCCACCCCCCTGAAGGGGCCGGACGGCCTGCTGCCCCTGTCCCTGTCCTCGGACACCAAGGTGCACCTGAATGAGGAAGGGCTCCTCATCTGGATGAACACCCTGCGGCAGTTTGCCTTTGAGCAGATGAACAAGGAGAACCCCGAAGAATGAAGAACACCCTTTTTAAACGACTGATCCTGGCCCTGTGCCTCATGACCCTGGCCCTGGCCCTGACCGGCTGCGGGCAGCCCCAGAAGGCCGTGGACCTGGCCAAGGCCTACCAGGGGATGGTGGACACCGGCCGCCTGCCGGCCATGATTGCCCTGGACGCCGAGGAAGCCTTAAACCTGATTGGCCTGGAAACGGACCAGATGGCCCAGGCGGTGGTGATGATTTCCCAGGACAGCCTGCTGGCGGATGAGGTGATCCTGCTGGAAGCCCGGGACAAGGCAATAGCAGACAATGCCTTCCAGCTGCTGGAAGGCCGCATGAAGGCCAAAGGCGATGAAGCCCGGGCCTATTCCCCGGAGCAGTATGCCATCATCAACAAAGGGATATTGAAACAGGAGGGCCTGGTGTTGCTCCTCCTTGTGTCCCCGGAAGTGGATGCCTTGTATGCCGTATACAATGGCATGAAATAGCCAGGCGCCCGCATCACATCATCGCAGCCGTCCGGAAGGCGGCTGTTTTTTTATTGCGGGAACATCATGCTGCCGGCATGGCAGCAGCTGCAGATGCAATCCCCAAAGTCAGGGTAACATCCAGGCAGCGCCTGGTGATGCATCAGGGCAGGGCGACCCTGGCAAGCCCGAACATCCGGCGGGAGGCGGCTGTACACCCGGTGGCCGGGCGGGATTCAGGCCGGGTGAAAAATGCGCTGCCCTGTTTATGAACGAATCTTGAAAATTTTACCGGACCACTTGCATCCCCGGGGCAAATGGGGTATATTATGGTCAGGTTTAGCACTCGTTAATGATGAGTGCTAACAATCCGCAAGAATGAAGGAGGAAACCCATGAACGTGAAACCCTTGGGTGACCGCGTGGTCATCAAAAATGTGGAGAGCGAAGAAACCACCAAAGGCGGTATCATTTTAACCGGCGCCGCGAAGGAAAAGCCCCAGATGGCGGAAGTGCTGGCAGTCGGCCCCGGCGGCAACGTGGACGGCAAGGACATCACCATGCACGTCAGCGTGGGCCAGAAGGTCATCTATTCCAAATACGCCGGCACCGAAGTGAAGGTGGGCGGCGAGGAGCTCATCATCGTTCGCCAGTCTGACATCCTGGCAGTTGTGGAATAAGAGTTAAAGGAGCAAACACAATGGCAAAACAGTTGAAATTCGGCGACGACGCGCGCCGCGCCCTGGAAACGGGCCTGAACACCCTGGCGGACACCGTCAAGATCACCCTGGGCCCCAAGGGCCGCAACGTGGTGCTGGACAAGAAGTACGGCGCCCCCACCATCACCAATGACGGCGTGACCATCGCCAAGGAAATCGAGCTGGAAGACGCCTTTGAGAACATGGGCGCCCAGCTGATCAAGGAAGTGGCCACCAAGACCAACGACGTGGCTGGCGACGGCACCACCACCGCCACCCTCTTGGCCCAGGCCATCGTGCGGGAAGGCCTGAAGAACCTGGCCGCCGGCGCCAACCCCATGGGCCTGAAAAAAGGCATTGAGAAGGCCACCGAGGCCGCTGTGGAAGCCCTGAAGGACATGTCCCGCCCCATCAAGGGCAAGCAGGACATCGCCCAGGTGGCCTCCATCTCCGCCGGCGACGAGACCGTGGGCCAGCTGATTTCCGACGCCATGGACATCGTGGGCAAGGACGGCGTCATCAGCGTGGAAGAGTCCAACACCTTGAAGACCGACCTGAACACCGTGGAAGGCATGCAGTTTGACCGGGGCTATGCCTCCGCTTACATGGTCACCGACGCGGACAAGATGGAAGCCGTGCTGGAAGATGCCCTGATCCTGATCACCGACAAGAAAATCAGCAACATCCAGGAGATCCTGCCCGTATTGGAGCAGGTGGTGCAGGCCGGCAAGAAGCTGCTGATCATCGCGGAAGACGTGGAAGGCGAAGCCCTGGCCACCCTGGTGGTGAACAAGCTGCGCGGCACCTTCACCTGCGTGGCCGTGAAAGCCCCCGGCTTTGGCGACCGCCGCAAGGAAATGCTGCGGGACATCGCGATTCTGACCGGCGGCCAGGTCATCTCTGAGGAGCTGGGCCTGGAGCTGAAGGAAACCACCCTGGACCAGCTGGGCAGCGCCCACATCATCAAGGTGGACAAGGACAACACCACCATCATCGACGGCGCCGGCAGCAAGGAAGACATCCAGGCCCGCATCGCCAACATCAAAACCCAGATTGAGGACACCACCAGCGACTACGACCGGGAGAAGCTCCAGGAGCGCCTGGCGAAGCTGGCCGGCGGCGTGGCCGTCATCCAGGTGGGTGCCGCCACTGAGGTGGAGATGAAGGAGCGCAAGATGCGCATCGAGGACGCCCTGGCCGCCACCCGCGCTGCGGTGGAAGAGGGTATCGTGCCCGGCGGCGGCGTGAGCCTGCTCAACGTCCAGGCCAAGGTGCGCGAGCTGCTGGACAGCACCGACGGCGACGAGAAAACCGGTGTGAACATCATCGTCCGGGCCATCGAGGAGCCCATCCGCCAGATCGCCACCAACGGCGGCGTGGACGGCTCCATCATCATCGACACCATCAAGCGCAAGGGCGAGAACGGCTTTGGCTACGACGTGAGCCGGGACGAGTTTGTGGACATGATCGACCGGGGCATCATCGACCCCACCAAGGTCTCCCGCAGTGCCCTGCAGAACGCGGCCAGCATCGCTGCCCTGGTGCTGACCACCGAATCCCTGGTGACGGACATCCCCGCACCCGAACCCGCCATGCCGGCACCCGGCGGCGGCGGCATGGGCGGCATGTACTAAGAAAACGCCCGTGTGACTGCGGTCACCTAACGAAAAGGAGAGGAAGCCCCGCGCTTCCTCTCCTTTCTTATGCACAATCAGCGCATCATAGGCGGGATGGATTCAATCATTGACTGGCTGTCGATGCATATGGAAAACGTAGCCACAAACTCTTTGATTTTCTGCATTTTCGCTGTTTTTAGCCGCGAAAACGGCCTCTATAAAAGTTTTGGCTGAAAAAAGATGGAAAATATGTGCAAATTCCGTACATTTATCTTGATTATTGTGGTTTTATCCGGTATACTCCACCATATATTGTGGGGAGAGGCGGTTGATCACCTTGAATTCTTTGGCTGTTTTCAGCATCGTGTTCATGCTGGCTTTGGCTGCCGTGCTGTACGCCATCTGCACCAAGCGCCAGCTGGATGAAAACGCCCAGCTGGCCCGCCTGCGGGAGAGCTCCCTGTACAAGGAACTGCATACAAAGCTGCACCGCCTGCGCCATGTGGACATCGACGAGGTGCGCATCGAGTGCAGCGGCATCACCGTCACCAGCGTGTGCCCTGCCCACATCGTCTTGCACTTCAGCTTCAAACAGAACGGCAACAGCCTGCGCAACGACACCTTCACCCGGCTGTATGCGGAACTGATCGCCCAGGATTTTCCGGTCTTGACCCAAAAGCGCATGTACCACCTGCACCGCTACACGGTGTACCGGGTGAACGGCAAATCAGAGCGGGCCTATTCCTTCATCATGCAGCGGGGCTACAAGGACCTGCTGCTGGCACAGCGCAGCATGATGCAGGTGCAGGTCTATTAAAAAAATCAACAACATCAGGCGCCGGTTTCAACCGGTGATTGAGTGTCGACAAAGTGTCTGCGGACACTTTGTCGGTTGGGAAGAACGGGCATTTTCCCTTGGTCACTTTGTTCCCGGTCAGGGAAAATGCGCGGAATGAATTGCTTCGCAATTCGCCCCGCCCGAGCGGCAGAGCCGCTCGATACGATTTCACTCAGAGGGCTGTGCCCTCTGAAACTCCCCTTTGATATGGTTTGTCTTCATTCTTGTCGCCGGTTATGGCCGGCGCTTTTTTGATGGCTCAATGCAGATCGGGCAGCCGGGTTTCCAATTTGTATTCTGTGTACTGCTTCAGCAGGTGGTGGGGGTAGGTTTTCAGCGCCAGGTCTGTTTTATCGATGCCCAGGGTGATGACATCCCGCAGCCAGGACAGCTGCAGGTCCGTGAGCCAACTGCGCCGGGGCGCTCTGTCCCCGCAGCCAGCGCAGCAGATGCCGTCCTCATCGGGCATCAGGAAGCCGCCCTCCTGTTCCCCCATGGTTTTGCCGCAGCGCACGCAGTGGTTGAGGCGGGGCTTCACCCCCTGGAGGGTGACAAAATGCAGCAGGAAGGCGCTGGTGACGGCTTCCAGGGGGGTGTCCTCATAGGCCAGGCGCTTTAGGGAGCGGGCCAGGAGGATGAAGAGGTGGCCCATGGGCTCCTCCGGCTGGATAACCTTCAGGCAGGCGCTGCCCATGAGGGCTGCGGCGGCCAGGCGGGGGTAGTCCAGGCGCAGGGGATAGAAGCCCTCGATGACCTGGCAGGACTGGACATACTCCTTGCCCTTGCCGGAGAACAGCACATACTCCCCCATGGTGAACAGCTCCGCTGCGGCCAGCAGGGGGCTTTTGGGCTTGCGGCAACCCCGGCACAGGGCATCCACGCGGCCGGCTTCCGGGGAGAACAGGGTGAGGATGCGGTCGTTCTCCCGCCAGTCAACGCGCTGCAGCACAAGGGCCTGGGTGGTGCGGTAGGGCAAAGTTTCACTCCTTTGGCTGGTGTTGTTATCAGATTACAAGGCAGCCTTTTCTTTGTCAACGAAAGCACAATGCCCGGTCAAGCCGGGCATTGCAAACCAAGTGATCAATCTGATTAAAATTCCGGGGTCCGGGGTTGAAAACCCCGGGCAGGGGGTTTGGGGGATGAAATCCCCCAAG
>DAITOE010000117.1:0-6256 GCA_036834245.1 Clostridia bacterium
GCTGGGAGGAGCCGAAGAACTCCTTGATGGCGGCGGACACCGGGCGGATGTTGATGAGGTCGCCGGGCTTCACGTCGTTGGCGTCCTGGATGGCCATGCGCTCCCGCACCACCCGCTCCAGGCGGGACATGCCGATGCGCACCTGGTTTTGCAGCAGCTCGCCCACGGAGCGCAGGCGGCGGTTGCCCAGGTGGTCGATGTCGTCCACGGAGCCCACCCCGTAGGGGAGGCCCAGGAGGTAGCTGACCGAGGCCACGATGTCGTCAATGATGATGTGCTTGGGCACCAGGTTGCCGG
Organism: Clostridia bacterium; assembly: GCA_036834245.1. Lineage (GTDB taxonomy): Bacteria > Bacillota > Clostridia > Christensenellales > Aristaeellaceae > UBA6115. The sequence goes on from DAITOE010000117.1 coordinate 298, forward strand.
CCTGCTCGGTGACGGCGCGCTTCCAGTCGCTCTCGGGCACCTGGCTCAAAATGTGCTTCAGGGTGGGCAGGTGGACGGCTTCCAGGATGCCGCACTCCTTGGGGTCAAAGGGCAGGTGGAAGCTGGCATCGGCAAAATTGTTGCCCACCACCTTGTGGATGTGGTCGCCCACTTTCAGCATCACCACGTTGATGCCGGCGTTCTGGACCTGCAGGGCCACCTCTTCTGAGATGGTGGTGTCCTTTTTCACCAGCACTTCCCCGGTGTCGGGGTCCACGATGTTCTGGGCGGCAATCTGGCCCTGGATGCGGTCGGCCACCCCCAGCTTCTTGTTGTACTTGTAGCGCCCCACCCGCATGAGGTCGTAGCGCTTGGGGTCAAAAAACAGGTTGCGCAGCAGCACCCGGGCGCCGTCCTCGGTGGGGGGCTCGCCGGGCTTCTGGCGGCGGTAAATTTCAAGCAGCGCGTCCGTCTCGGATTTGATGTTGGCGTCGCCGGCCATGATGGTGGCGTTGAGGCGCTCGTCCTCGCCCAGCAGGTCGATGAGCTGCTGATCGGTGCCGTAGCCCAGGGCGCGCAAAATCACCGTGACGGGCAGCTTCCGGGCGCGGTCGATGCGCACCCAGAGGCCGTCGTTGCTGTCGGTTTCAAATTCAATCCAGGCACCCCGGTTGGGGATGATCTGCCCGGAGAACAGCTGCTTGCCGGCCTTGTCAATGGTCTTGCTGTAGTACACCCCGGGGGAGCGCACCAGCTGGCTGACGATGACCCGCTCAGCGCCGTTGATGATGAAGGTGCCGTGCTCTGTCATCAGGGGGAAATCCCCCATGAAGACTTCGCTTTCCTTGATTTCGCCGGTTTCCTTGTTCTTCAGCCGCACAAACACCTTCAGGGGCGCGGCATAGGTCAAATCCCGCTCCTTGCAGCGTTCCACGCTGTTCTTGGGATTCTTGTCCAAGGCGTAGTCGACAAACTCCAGCACCAGGTTTTCACTGTAGTCTGTAATGGGGGAGACATCCGCCAGGACTTCCCGGAAGTCCTCTTCCAGAAACCTGCGGTACGAGTTCTTCTGTACTTCGATCAGGTTGGGCATGTCCAGCACTTCATCAATCCGTGAAAAGCTGACACGTTTGCGCAGTTTTCCCATCTGAACCTCATGAGCCATATTCACAAATCACCCCTTCATTGCTGCCCAGCCGCCGGCGCAGGAGCCGAATTGCAATTATAAGGAAACAATTCTGTCCTCCTGCACAGTAACGATACTGATGCAATCATAAACAATAGCACCGTTTCCCCGTCCTGTCAAGCGTTTTGGACAAATGCCGGAAACAAAGTCCTTCCGAATGCTTGACAGCCGGAAAATCGCATATTATAGTGTAGAAGTTAAAGGTTCGGCCTGGTTAGCAGACAGGCCCGAATCCTTGGGATAAAAGGAGAGTTTGATCAATGAAACGCACGTATCAGCCAAAAAAACGTCAACGCAACAAGGTCCACGGCTTCCGCAAGCGGATGTCCACCAAGGCCGGCCGCAAGGTGCTGGCCAACCGCAGGCGCAGGGGCCGCAAGGTGCTGTCCGCCTGAACAGCGGACAAACCGTGACCGATCTGTAAGGCTGAAGATCCGCTCATTGCACGGTTTAGACAGCGCGATGAGCGGTTTTTGCTTGCAGAGGGGGGCTTTTGTTTGCAGCAGCAGTACCGCATCAGGAAAAACGGGCATTTCCGTTTCGTCTACCGCCGGGGCCGGCACGCCTCGGGCAAGCTGATCCGGCTGCACGCGGTGAAGGCGCGGCGCGTGATGGTGGGCTTTTCCGTCAGCCGCCAGGTGGGCAATGCGGTCACCCGAAACCGCGTCAAGCGCCGCTTAAGGGAGGCCTTCCGCCAGCTGATTCCGCAGCTTGCACCCGGCAATTATGTGGTGACGGCCAACCCCCAGGCGGCGGAGGCCACTTACCGGGAGCTGGCAGACCAGCTCCAGCGCCACCTGAAAAAGCTGGGTGCCTTCAAGGACACGCCATGAAAAAGGTGCTGCTGGCCATCATCCGCTTTTACCAGAAGGCGCTCAGCCCGCACCTGCCCGCTTCCTGCCGCTACCAGCCCACCTGCTCCCAGTACACCATCACCGCCATCGAGCGCTTCGGCGCCCTGCGGGGCAGCTTCATGGGAGCCAGACGAATCTTGCGATGCAACCCCTTTTCCAAGGGAGGCTATGACCCAGTCCCGGAACCGCCAGAATCCGTTATAAGGAGGGATTAACCTCAGTGTCAGCCATCACAAACGCATTAACCGGTGTCATCCAGTGGATTTACAGCATCATCCACAACCACGGCTGGTCCATCGTCATCTTCACGCTGCTCATCCGCATCGTGCTGATGCCCCTGGATATTTCCAGCCGCAAAGGCATGCGCAGGATGTCCAAAATCCAGCCCCAGCTCAACGCCCTGCAGAAGAAATACGCCAATGACAAGGCCAAATTGCAGCAGAAGCAGTCCGAGCTCATGCGCAAGGAGCGCTACAACCCCCTCTCCGGCTGCCTGCCGCTGCTCATCCAGATGCCCATCCTCTTTGCCATGTTCGGCGCCATGCGGGCCATCGCCAACCAGCAGGTGGTGGAGCAGGTCTTCCAGTTCTTAAAGGGGGAAACCCCGGTGTATGAGGGCTGGCTGTGGGTGAAAAACCTCTGGATGGCGGACTCCCTGTTTGCCTCCGTGGCCCCCAGCCTGAACTCCATGCAGATGGTGGGGCACGACGTCTGGCACAATGTGTGGAACACCCTCACCGCAGGGGACCAGCAGCTGGTCATCCAGTCCATCATGCAGCACGTGCCGGAGTTTGGCGGCAACCTGGACTTCGCCACCGCCGAAGCCCTGAAGGCCACCATGCCCTCCCTCCAGGCGGCCCTGGTGCAGATGCCGGCCTACCTGGCCCAGATCACCCCCATGGCAGGCTTTGAGAACATCAACCTGATTCTCTTCTCCTTTAAAGTGTACGAACACTTCAACGGCCTGCTGCTCCTGCCGGTTCTGGCAGGCTTGAGCCAGCTGCTGATGACCAAGATCAACCCCCAGGCCACCGGCCAGGCCCCCGGCGCGGAAGGCCAGACGGCCGGCATGGGTAATTTCATGAAGTACTTCTTCCCGCTGTTCTCCGTGTACATCTGCCTGACCAGCAACGCGGGCTTCGCCCTGTACTGGGTGGTGAGCAACCTGATTGCAACAGCCATGAGCTACTTCATTAATATTTATTTTGACAACAAGGAGAAGCGTGAAGCCGGGATGAAGCTCCAGGAAGGAACGGTAAAATGAAATCATTCGAAGCAAGCGGCCGGACGGTGGAGGACGCCATCTCTGCCGGCCTGGCTGAACACGGCCTGTCCATCGGGGACGTCAGCGTGGAGATCCTGGAAGAGGGCAGCAAGGGCCTCTTCGGGCTCTTTGGCAGCCGGGAAGCCCGGGTGCGGCTGACCCTCAACGAAGACGAGGGCCACACCGACACCATGGACCTGTTTAAGGATTCCCTGGCCACGGATACAAGGTCCCGCAAGCGCCAGGAGCCCCGGGAAGCGCGAACCCCCGAACACAGGGAGCGCGCCCCCCAGGCCGCCCGGGAGCCCAAACAAAAGACCGAACCCCGCCCCCGGCAGGACAAAGCCCAGGAGCAGGCCGACCAGGCTGACAAGCCTGCCAAGGCACCCCGGGCCCGCAAGCCCCGGGCCAAGAAGCCGGCCCCGGCTCCTGTGGCCGAGCAGCCCATCACCTACGTCCGGGAGGAGCGCAACCTCACCCCGGTCACCGAGGCGGTGGCAGGCACCCCGGCCTATGAAGCCCAGTCTTTTATGAAGGAACTCACCACGCTCATGGGCCTTGAAATCGACATCGCCGCGGCCCTGGACACCGACGGCCACATCTTCCTCACCTTGGACGGCGACCCCCAGGGCATCCTCATCGGCCGCCGGGGGGAAACCCTGGACGCCCTGCAGTACCTCACCAGCCTGAAGGTCAACAAGGGCCAGGAGCAGTACATCAGGGTCACCATCGATTCCGAAGGCTACCGCCAGAAGCGGGAGGAAGCCCTGGTGCGGCTGGCCAACCGCATGGCCAACCGGGCCCGGAAAACCGGCCGCCGGGTGTCCATGGAGCCCATGAACCCCTACGAGCGCCGCATCTTCCACAGCGCCCTGCAGGCGGCGCCGGGCATTGCCACCCATTCTGAGGGGGAGGAGCCCAACCGCCACATCGTCATCACCCCGGTGAAGGACGCAGACTGAAAACTTCAGTTGACATCGCAGGGCTGCATCGCTATAATACCATCTGTTCACCATGTAAGGAGGGATGGCTATGATGCTGGACATCACCGCCGCGCTCAAGGCGCCCGGGTCAGCAATCCCCTTTGAACACACGGAGGAACTGCCCCCGGCAGAGATCCTGGGGGAGCAGGTCACCTTCCCGGAGCCCGCGGTCATCACCGGCACCTTCAGCCTCATGGAGGACGCCCTGGTCATCAGGGGCAGCCTCACGGCCACTGCCCACGCCGCCTGCGCCCGCTGCCTCAAGCCCGTCACCTACCAGGTGCAGGCCCCGGTGGATGAAACCTTTGTCCGCATCCACCCCAGGGACGAGGTGGAGGACGACCCCTGGGAAGAGCGCCTGGTGTTCACCGGGCACAAGGTGGAACTGTCCCACATCGCGATGACCTTGGCCGTTTTGGACCTGCCCATCCGCTTCCTGTGCAGCAGGAAATGCCCGGGCATCACCCTGGAGTCGGAAGACCCCATCAATGACGAAGAGACGCTGGATGATGCGCACCCCTTCGGAGCGCTCAGGCAGTTGTTCACCAAGTTTCAGGAGGAGTAACCATGGCTGTCCCAAAAATGAAAGTCTCCCGCGCGCGCGGCCGCAAGCGCAGGACCCACTACAAAATCACCCTGCCTGCCATCGTCGCCTGCCCCAAGTGCAAGGAGATGAAATTGGCGCACCATGTCTGCAAGCTCTGCGGAACCTACAAGGGTGTCCAGGTGCTGGCAATGGATGAGGACAAGAAGGCCTGAGGGCCAACCGGGTTTGCCCGTTGCGGAAGAGGAGTACGCAGGGGCTCCAACCACAAGAGAGGTGCGCCTGGGGCTGAAAGCGCGCTGTTGGGGCATTGCGGAAGGTCGCTTCCAAGGGCTGCAGATTCTCTGCCGGGCCGCGCCCGATACAGCGCAAAGAGGTGGTTTTTCAAACCGCGAAGCAAGGTGGTACCACGGGGTCGCCCGTCCTTCAGGACGAGGCGATCTTTGCTTTATTATCCAAAGACATGAAATGATACTTAAGGAGACGTCACATGAGCCAGGAATTTCAGATGGAGAAAACCTTCCGGCCCCAGGAGGCGGAGCAGCAGATCTATGACAAATGGGAGACTTCCGGCGCCTTCCGCGCCCGCCGCGTCCCCGGGAAAAAGCCCTTCACCATTGTGATGCCGCCCCCCAACATCACGGGGCAGCTCCACATGGGTCACGCGGTGGACGTCACCTTGCAGGACATCTTAACCCGCTTCCACCGGATGCTGGGGGACCCCACCCTCTGGTTGCCGGGGACGGACCATGCCTCGATCGCCACGGAGAACCGCATCGTGGACGCCATGGCCAAGGAGGGGCTGACCAAGGAGGACATCGGCCGGGAGGCCTTCCTGGAGCGGGCCTGGGAATGGAAGAAGAAGTACGGCGGCCAGATCACCCGGCAGCTGCGCCGCCTGGGGGCCTCCTGCGACTGGGACCGGGAGCGCTTCACCATGGACGCCGGCTGCTCCAAGGCCGTCATCGAGGTCTTTGTCAAACTGTATGAGGAGGGCCGCATCTACCGGGGCGAGCGCATCATCAACTGGTGCCCGGCCTGCGGCACCGCCCTGTCGGACATCGAGGTGGACTATGAGGAGCAGCAGTCCCACCTCTGGCACATCCGCTACCCGGCCGCAGACGGCGG
>DAITOE010000118.1:0-6155 GCA_036834245.1 Clostridia bacterium
AGCGCTTCCGGATGTTGCGCCCCAGGTGGCCCAGGGACCACAGGGACAGGCCGGGCACCAGGGCCAGAAGGGCGGCGGTGAAGGCGCTGGCAACGTACACCACCCAGCCCAACATCACGGTAAAGATGGAAGGGGAGTCGGCAGTCACCGCCGGGGCAGCATCCGCTACCGCGCCCGCCACCTGGGGCAGGGCGGATGATGCAGCCGGGGCCTTCCCCAGGAACAGCTCCTCCATCAGGGGTTTTAAGGTGTCCAGCCGCAGCACCGCCAAGAGCAGCACCATGAGGGGCAGCAGGATGGCCAGCAGCAGGCCCGCCAGGCGCACAAAGCCGCCGGCCGGCCTCATGGCAGGGGGCGTCGGCACCGGCTGGGTGCCCTGGCGGCGCAGGGGGGGCGGCGGCGCCATCACCGGCTGCTCCTGGGGGGCAGGGGGCGGCTGCATCCGCCGCTGGGAGCCGGCTACCTGCTGGACGCTGGGGGCATCCACCGGGGTGCCAGCGCCAAAGCGCCGGGCGTTCCTGGGGGCAGAGCACTGCATGCACTGGGTATGTCCGTCCTTGTTGCTGGCCTGGCAGCGGTTGCAAATCCACATCGATGTTGATCCTCCCGGTTGTTCTTATCCATTATAACGGGAATGGTTGCCGTTTTCATCCATGGGCACTTCACTGGCAGGCCGGGCACAGCCCCTGATACAGCAATTCCTGCAGATGCACCTGAAAGCCGGCCAGGGCTTCCCCCAGGTGCAGGGGGCAGCAGGATGCAGGGATGTCTTCCACATGGCCGCAGCCCCGGCACAGGAAATGCCCGTGGGGGCGGGTGTCCACATCATAGCGCAGGCCCTGGGGCGTGCGGATTTCCCGGGCCAGGCCCTTTTGCACAAAGAGGTTCAGCACATTGTACACCGTAGCGCGGGAGAGGGCCAGGCGCCGGCGCTGCATGAAGGCATGAATGTCCTCCGCCCGGGGGTGCTTGCCGTGGTGCCGCAGGTAGCGCAGCACCTGCAGGCGCTGGTAGGTGGGGCTGATGCCGTGGGCCAGCAGCAGCTCCGTGCTGTTTCTCATCTCAGTCACAGGCCTGCCTCCTGAAAAATAGAATCAATCTAAATATTCCCGTTTTTGCCAGTTTTAATCATGCATACCGCGATGGTGAGACATTTGAATCAAACAAGTCAGGAACGAATGGCAGGGTCCAAGCGTCTAAAGGGATGCGGCTGCGGTAGACTGGAAAAACCAGTGATGTGCCGCGTATCTGACACACCACGACCGTGCATGCAGGAGAAAACAGCAATGCGAAAAATCCTCTCAATCATCCTGGCCTTGTTGATGTTGCTGGGCCTGGCCCCTTTGGGCGGGGCTGCGGAAGCGCCGGAAGGCTTCAATACCCAGACCATCATGGTCTATATCGTGGGCAGCGACCTGGAGCCCAAGGGCAATTACGCCACCACCGACATCACCGAGATGATGCGCTCGGGCCTTGATACCGACAAGGTGACGGTGCTGCTCATGACTGGCGGCACCACCTCCTGGGGCAACAACATTGTGCCTGCGGACAAATTGAGCATCTACCGCCTGACCGGGCGCAACATTGAGTTGGTTCACCAGGAGCCCAAGCGCAACATGGCCGACCCGGGCCCCCTGGTGGATTTCCTTAACTATGCCGTGGCAAACTATCCGGCCGAGTCCTATGCCCTGACCCTGTGGAACCACGGCGGCGGCCCCATGGTGGGCTTTGGGATGGATGAATACCATATGCCGGACATGCTCACCCTGCTGGAGATGCGGGACGCCCTGAAAAGCAGTCCTTTCAACGGCGACAACCGCCTGGAATGGCTGCTGTTTGACGCCTGCCTGATGGCCACCCTGGAGGTGGGCATGCTGCTTGCGCCCCATGCCAAATACATGCTGGCTTCAGAGGAGGTGCTCCCTGCCCTGGGGGTGGATTTCCGTTTTCTGGGGCAAATGGGCAAGACCTCCATGCGGGGGGATGAGGTGGGCCGCCTGATCATCGACATGACGGAGGAATACTACGCAGACGTGTGGCTGCGGGTGCCTGATTTCAACATGTCCGTCACCCTGTCCCTGCTGGACCTGGACAAGCTGCAGCCGGTGGCCCAGGCGGTGGACAACCTGTTTTTTGATTTGCGCCACGGCTTTGAAATGAAGGTGTATTCCGATGTGGCCCGGTCCCGGGATGCCACCAAGACCTATGGCGCCACCGAAACCACCAGCGATTACGACCTGGTGGACCTGCACGACCTGGCCCGGAACCTGTCGGGCCTTTATCCCCAAGAAACCGCAGCCCTGCGCAAGGCCATTGATGAGGCGGTGCTGCACAACATCAGCAACATCCCAAGGAGCGAGGGCCTGGCCATCTATTTCCCCTTCTCCAACAAAAAGGTGTATGAGCTGGCCTGGCGGGACCTGTACCGTCAGTTTGACATCATGCCCAACTACCAGGCCTTCATGGACCGCTTCGGCGCCATCCTGCTGGGGGACAGCCTCAGCAGCTGGAAGGGGGAGGATGCGCCGGTGGTGGTGTTTGACGAGGTCACCGGGGAGTATGCCATCCAATTAAGCCCCGAGCAGGTGGCCAACTACGACCGGGCGGAATACTACATCCTCACCCACCGCACCGGGGAGGAATACACCCTGGCCTTCATGTCCAGCGATGTGAGCCTGTCGGAAGAAGGCAGGCTGCAGGCCAACTTTGGCGGCAACATCCTCTACATCGGCGACAGGGACTCGGGACTTGTGCCCGTGCCCTTCCTGCGTGAGACGGAAAACCTGGACGGCATCGCCAAATACCAGATTCCCATCGTGCTGGAGCGCCGCAAACAGGACGGCAGCCGGGAATCCCTGACGGCCAACCTGCTGGCGGAACTGGACAAGCAGCAGGGGCTGGCGCGCATCAACGGCGCCATCATGGATGATGACGGCAGCATGGTGGGCAAGCGGGACATCAACCTGGCCGACTGGGACGTGGTCCACCTGGTCTACCTGTCCTCCTATGTAACCCGGGACGAGACGGGAAAGCCCCTGGTGGTGGGGGACTGGGTGGTCAGCGACGACATCACCATCCTCAGCCTGGACATCCGCAAGGGGCTGCAGCTGGCCTACCAGCCCCTGGACCGGGAAGCCTACGACCATGCCCTGATGATTTCCGTGGTGGACACCCAGGGCAACGCCTATCCCTCGGACGTGATGCCCCTGAGCGATATGAACGCCCCGCCGGTGCCGCCGCCTGCCAGCAACCCTGTGCGGGATGTTGAATACGCCTACCAAAACCAGCAGCCCACCCTATTGACGGAGGCAGAGGACATCCTCTTCACCCTGGAGATGATTGATTTTTCCGCAGAGGACACCGGGGACGCCCGCCGGGCACCGGACACGATGCTGCTGAAGTTGCTGATGGAAAACCGCCAGGAGGAGGATGTGAACATCACCCTGGCCTGGCTCAACATCAACGGGACGATGATCCCGGTGCAGATGAACAGCCACCTGCCGGCAGGGACCATGGCCCAGGCAGAGCTTGTCATCCCCGTCGCCCCGGGGCCGGATGGCAGCAGCCTGGTGGACCTGGGCATCCGGGAGATTACAGAAATGGCCTTCCGCTTCGTAATCCACAAGCACAGCGAATCCATGTTTGACCCGGGCAGCTACACCGATGAAATCCGCCTGCACACCCAGATCCCTGTGGGCGCAGGCTACGAAGGGCAGGAAAGCAAGCCCAAGGACATGCGCACCCTGGCAGAGCTGGACGGCGTGATCATCGAACAAACCGGCCCGGTCACCTGGCGGGACGGCCAGCTGCGGGTACCCCTTCTGATCACCAACAACAGCGAACGCTTTGACCAGGTGAGGATCGCCGAAAGCAGCATCAACGGCATCATGGCCCAGCTGGAACTGGCGCAGCACGCGGTGGTGAAGGGCAGCAGGATGTACACCTACGCCTTCATCAACCAGGCCCCCATGGAGCTGCCGGCGGACCTGGAGCCCTACCGGAGCCTGCTGGAAACCGGGGACAACCTGGAGCGCCTGGGCATTTTTCAGGTGAAGGACATCAGCCTGCGCTTCGAGCTGGACCACCACAGCCGGGCAAACAGCCTGGGCAGGGAGCGGGTGGCGAAAAAGACCCCCTATGTCCACATCCCGGGGGACGGCATGCTGGATGTGGAGCAGCCCCTGGACACCGCGGGCAGCATCCTTGCAGATGAGCAGGGCCTGCTGCTGGTGCGCCTTGACAGCGATCCCTCAGGCAAGCGGCTGTACCTGAAAAATGATACCGACAAAACCATCCGCCTCATCAGTTTCCACCATGTCTGGGTGGACGATGCGCCCTACGGGGCCAACGCCCCCATCCGCCTGGTGCTGGCCCCCGGCGCCTCTGCCTACCACCAGCTCTTCTCCTACCTGCCCGGGATTGAACCGGAGGGGCAGGAGCTGCGCTTCCTCCTGAGCGTGCTGGATCTGGACAGCAACAAGCTGCTGTTCCGGACAGACGATATCAAACTGACCTTGCATTGACCCCGACACCATCCCATATCAAAAAGGAGAGACCCCGATGAAAAAACTGTTTGCCCTGTTCCTGTCCCTGGCCCTGCTGCTTGGCGCCGTACCTGCCCTGACCCAGGAAGGGGAATTGACTGCCGATGACGTGCTGGTATTCAGCGATGCCCCGCCCCTTAAGATCGATTTGCCCGATGAGGTCCGTTCCAACTTCCCCACCCCTGTGGACCAGGTCACCGTCCAGGACGGCATCATCACCCTGGTTACCAAAGGGATTACCCTCACAATCACACCGCCCTTTGGCATAGCGGTGCTGACCCAGGACATCGCCGCCCAGGTGGAGGACTACCTCAAGATGAACGACCCCCGGGGCATTGCGGAGTTCCTGATCAATGGCGACCTGAGCCTCCTGTACTATGATTTCGCCAGCCATTCCCAAATCCTCATGTACACCCGGGAAAACGCCCTGAGCCAGATGTTCCAAAACTCAGACGAGACCTTCAACACCCTGCTGGCCACCGCCCAGAAGTCTGCCAGGGAGGGCACGGTCTTTTCTGAAGTCACCTTAAACGACAAGCGCTATGTTCGCCAGGAAACCGCCATGGAGGGCGGGGTCCGGCTGGTGGTGTACGCCATCAAGGACGGCATCCTGGTGGCCTTCCAGCTGGACATGCTGGCGGTGACCCCGGAGCTGGAGGAGCTGCTGTACCAGGTGGTGGAGAGCGCTGTTTTCTGATTCTATTCACTAATGAATTACTCCCGGCAATGACCGGGGAAAACAAACGGAGCACCTTCAAACAAGGCGCTCCGTTTTGATATATATCCAGCACTACCTGCCGTACCTATGGTCAATTAACATTGTATCTTCAGGAAAAAAGGGTGAAGGGGCCAAGTGGCCCCTTCTGGGGTTTGGGGCGAAGCCCCAAGAACTTCCCCGGTCTGGGGCAAAGCCCCAGAAAATTTCTTTCTTTGGGGCGAAGCCCCAAATCCGTCCTTTTCCGTCCCCTCTCCCTAATCCCCAAACGATATGTTGATGTCCCGGGCGGAGATGACGATCTGGTCGTTGGGGTCTACGGGCTTGGGGACGCCGGCCACGTCCTTCAGTTTGTTTTCGCTGATGCGGCCTTCCTTGAGGGCGACGGTGAGGCCGAAGCGGCCTTCCCGGATGAGTTGTGCAGCCCGGACGCCAAACTCGGTGGAGAGGACGCGGTCGTAGGCGCAGGGGCTGCCGCCCCGCTGCATGTGCCCGGGGATGACGGCGCGGCACTCGGCGTTGGTGATCTGGGTGAGCTGGGATGCGATGCGCTGGGAGACGGTGCCGGCGCCTTCCCAGGCGGCCTCCCGCTCCTTGCGCTTCATCTGGCTTTCCTCCAGGGACATGGCGCCTTCCGCCACGGCGATGATGGTAAAGAACTTGTTGTTGCGGGCGCGCTCGTCGATGACTGCGGCCACCTTGTTGATGTCGTAGGGGATTTCGGGGAGGAGGATGACATCGGCGCCGCCGGCGATGCCGGCATAGAGGGTGAGCCAGCCGGCCTTGTTGCCCATGATCTCAATGACCATGACCCGGTTGTGGCTGGCGGCGGTGGTGTGGATGCGGTCGATGACATCGGTGGCGATGTCCACGGCGGTGTGGAAGCCGAAGGTGAA